>DBCW01000089.1:0-768 GCA_002293265.1 Eggerthellales bacterium UBA948 | reverse complement strand
CTTGGTCAAAATACTGACTAGCTAACTCATCGCCATCGGTATCTTCGAGAATGTATTCCGGATTTGTCGCTTCTTCCGATATTGATTTTTCATCACTGTAATCTTTTGAAGTGCTTTCTGAAATTTGATTGATACTTTCAGTTTTGCTTTCTTCTTTTGCCTTATCTGACGCAGCATATGAAATAGTCGGAATCATTGCTGTAGCCAATATCGCAGATATTAAAAATGCAAGCGCCTTCTTGCCACCGATAAACTTCATGTCATTCTCCTACCACCCATAATTAACAAATTACCACCTAGAAAACATCAAAGTAATTATATCAGCAGTATAATGCAAATATTCTGCAAAGTTCCTGCTTATTTCCAAATAGTCTTAAAATGGCAAACATGTTCGGAGAAGATAATACTCGTAAAATATGTCTGCATCAGCAAAGATTACATATCAATATCTAAGTATTGTTTTTCTTTCATAAAGTTGCTGTAAGTATTTTCTTTTATCGCCTGTCTGGCTTCAGACATTAGCTCGAGTAAAAAGTGAAGATTATGTACCGACAGTAACACAGATGCCAATATCTCTTTAGAAAGTATTAGATGCCTTATATATGCTCGAGTATAACCAAGGCACGTAGGACAACTGCATTTCGGATCAAGTGGAGTAAGGTCTCGAGTAAAGCGAGCGTTTCTCAAGTTTAACTTGCCGTCGCTTGTAAATGCAGTTCCCATTCGCGCAGTGCGAGTTGGCAACACGCAATCGAACATGTCAATGCC
>DBCW01000124.1 GCA_002293265.1 Eggerthellales bacterium UBA948 | reverse complement strand
CTATTGATAAACTCGTTTGAGTTTGGTAGGTGGTTTTTTAATGAGTCTCGGGCAAAAAGCGGGTTATAGGCTGAGATGAGCCGCCTTTGCATCTAATCTCATTTGTTGTTGTGCGCAGACAAAGAATGTGCTTTGTGTATCTGTTGACTTAGGGACGTGCCGATTATTTGCTATAATCTAAACCAACTATTATTGCAGCTTAAATGTAACAAGGACACATTTTGACAACGCAGCTGATTCTTAATCGATATCGCCTTTTGGAGACAAAGGGCAAAGGGGGTTTTGGAACGGTAGATGTCGCCTGGGACAACCGCCTTCAACGCCGTGTTGCCATAAAACGTATTCCCTTATCGGACAAGCAGTCCACACTTCCCGGCATCAATGAAGCTCGCACCGCGGCGCTGTTAAATGAACCGCACATCGTTAATGTACTCGACTTTGAAGTTACCAGCTCTGAGGCCTTGCTGATAATGGAGTATGTGGACGGTCCTACACTTAGTGATCTGTTGGAAGAAAGTACAGAGCTTTTAGACTTAGATACGATCGCAGCAATCATACATGATGTTGCTGCGGCTTTGGAATTTGCCCACGAAAACCAGGTGCTTCACCTAGATATCAAGCCCGACAATATTCTCATAGATCACAAGGGCAACGTAAAAGTGACCGATTTTGGTCTCTCGGAACTCTCGGGTACAGTAGGATTCTCAGAACCACAAGGCGGAACGCTTGGATACATGCCTCCGGAGCAAATAGAGCAGCAAGAAATTGACGATCGCACCGATCTTTGGGCGTTAGGAGTTCTGCTCTATCTGCTGCTTACAGGCAACAACCCTTTCCACGCAGAAAACAGCAAAGACTCGCTATATCTTATTTTAAACGAACCGGTTCCTCTGCCATCGGCATTTCATGAAGACCTAGACATGCAGGCAGATGAAGTCATTATCAAAGCGCTGGTAGCAGATAAAGAACAGCGCCATGCAAGTATTCTGGAGTTTTCTGAAGCGATCATGCCTTTTCTTGGCTCAACACAAAAAGGGCAACGCAATCTAAAAGTATTGGTAAATAACCGCGATCTGGACGAAGTTGAGTTTTCCGATGAATGGCATCAGGCACAACCATATTATGAGGATGAAGAAGCCGATCTGGAACCGGTAAATACCGCATTCTGGGAGCGCATTCCAATACGTGCGCAAGGGCTTATTGCAAGATTAATAGCGGCTATCGCCTGCGGAGGCTTTGCCTTTTTGGGTGCTAGTGGGTTTGACCTTCTTTTACAGAACTTATCAGGAGATCTCGTCTTTATCGTCACGGCTGCTGTTGTTGTCTTCGTTGCACTAAGCGCGCTGCTTGCTCCGCCCCTGGGAAGCGCTCTGGCATGCATCTTGCTTGTCGCAGGACTATTTGTTCGCAGCTTGTTCTTGTTGGGTGCAGTTTTGGCTATATTACTGGTCATCTGGTGGGCGCTTTTTGGTCGAAAAAGCAATGCCGAGACCACTTTGGTCATGCTTGCTCCCCTTTTTGGCTGGTTATCGCTGGGTTTTGCATTACCCCTGCTCAGCGGTTATCTTTTGTCATGGAGGCGAGCGCTAATTGCTTCTTTTACACAATGTTTGGTGCTTATTGCGGTTGCCTCTTCAACACTTTCCGAGTCGCTCATTCGAACAAACATGGCTATACCGGGGTATGGCACATCCGGCTTGATTGATTATACGTACGAGTTCATATTTAGCCCCGAACCATGGATATACTTAGTAGCATTTTTGCTTGCCGCGCTGGTAATGACACTCTTTTTAGACAAATATACCCGCACAAAAGCAATACTTGGGCTGACCACAGCTACATGCATCTTGTTGCTAACATGTGCATTGATCCCATATTTACTAGGCTTTAGTATTAATATATTTGAAGTAGCAATTGGATTGACCTTATCGTTTATACTATTGTTACTGATAATATTGTTAGGTGTATCCACCAATGTGGAACAAACCGAGGAGGTTTGATGGGAGTCTTTTCCAGACTCGAAGGTGGTCTTGACAGTGCTTTTGATAAGGCAGCAGGTGCAGTTTTCAGAGGCCCCATTGAGCCTGCGCAGATTGCAAAACGCGCAGAGAAACAAATGAATCGTGAGAAACTCGTTGGTGCGGGCAAGCAGTATGCGCCCACCTTATATACAGTGCTCGTAAATGAAAACGATGACAGCAAGCTTTTTGGGTTCTATCCCACAATGGCAGCTGAAATCGAAACATACCTCATGGCAAAAGGGTCGCAAAACGGCCTGAAGTTTGACGGCAGACCGCTTGTCAGATTCATCGTAGACAAGAAGCTGAAAAAGAGCGGAAAGTTTGACGTTATAGCCGAAAACGTTTCTGCTCCAATAGTTGCAAAGCTCAGAGATGAAGAGGCCGAGTACTACGGCATAAAGAATTCTGTCTCCAAACGCTCCTCTATTCCAAAACTTGAGCCCGGCAACATGCAAACACTGCTTCCCGGTGGTCACATTGACGATCTTGAGCCGGATGCATTGGATGCGCTTGATGCTCTGGATACGCTAGACCCATTTGGTGACCCCATTTCAAGGGCAGCAGATGCAGATGCTGTGCTTGATGCGGCTTTAGGAGCAGCCGGTGGAGCAGCTATTAGCGGTGCTAACGCTTTTAACGACAGCGCCGAGCAACGACAAAGAATAGCCAATATTGCATCATCAACTCCAAACACTGTTCTTGGTCAGGCTCGCTTATCAAATCTCAATGCAGGTTTGAGTTATCCTTTATCAAAACCAATAATGATCATCGGTCGTGATGAATCATGCGACATATCCATCAATGATGCCAATACTTCTCGCCGACATGCACAGCTCACGCAAGATGTTACCGGTACTTGGAAGATTACTGATCTTGAATCCACCAATGGATCAAAACTTAATGGCAGCCCGGTGATCTCGGCTCTACTACGCGATGGTGACGAACTAACCTTTGGAATTACCACTTTTGAGTTCAGGGAGATCTAGTTGTGATCGATATTGCTTTATTTGCCGGTAGGCTACTACTGATAGCCCTGCTTTTCCTTTTTCTTTTTGTAGCCATGCGCACCGGCATCGGCCTGGTAAAAGGACAAAACCGTTTGTCAGAGAACTGGACGATCGCTGTTGAGCGCGGTCCACGCGAGTTACGCGGGTTAAAGATCGCTGTTAATGGCCCGGTCGTGGTAGGACGCGCTCCCGGCGCAGATATTGTCATCGCTGCATCTTATGTGTCCGGGCGTCATGCTCGGTTTTCTCGACTGGCAGAAAATCTTTTGGTTGAAGATCTTGGCTCCACCAATGGAACAATGGTAAACGGCAAGTTGATAAGCAGCGCTACCCAGCTTGAAGACGGCGATACCGTAAGCATCGGAGATGTAACCTTGTTGGTGAGGCTACAATGAGCAAGAAGGTCTATAGCGGCATATCGGTCGGATCAAGAACCGATACCGGCGAGATCCGTGAGCACAACGAAGACTCATTGCTTGTAAAGGATCCACTGTTTGTTATCGCTGATGGTATGGGCGGACACGCAGCAGGCGAGGTAGCCAGCGAATTGGCAGTTAAAGCCTTCGAGAAAGCCGAGATCGATAGCCTGGACATCAACACCTTAAAGCGTGCCGTGGCTGAAGCAAACATCGCGATTCTAAGAGGTGCTCAAGCCGGCTTAGGCAGGATGGGCATGGGCACCACTCTCACCGCTGCGGTCATCGAAAAAGACAGTGTGCTTGTTGCCCAAGTGGGAGACTCTCGCGCTTACATCATGCAAAATGGTGAGCTAAGGCAAGTCACACGTGATCATTCGCTTGTTGAAGAGCTTTTGTCCAGCGGACAAATAACAGAAGAAGAGGCTGTAAATCATCCAAACCGCTCGGTCATCACCCGAGCACTGGGAATTGACAATAATATCCAAGCAGACACATATGAGCTGCGGCTTCACGATGGCGACCGCATGCTTCTTTGCTCGGACGGCCTTAATACAATGCTCGATGACGAGGAGATAGAAAGCGTTCTCCTAAAAAACCCGGATCCTCAAGCGGCAGCAGATGCACTGGTAGAGGCTGCCAAGGTCGCCGGCGGCTTTGATAACATTACCGTAATTGTCATCAATATTAACTCGGTCGATGCGCAAAGCGAAGCAAAACGTAAGCGCCGCTTTATTCGAAACATCGTCGCTTTTGTATTGGTGTTTGTATTACTCATCTCTGCCGCAATCGGCGGCATCTATCTTTACGCGCAGAACTCAGCGTTTTTAATTGCCGAGAATGATCGCGTAGTAGTGTATCGAGGATTGCCCGGTGATTTTATGGGTCTAAAGTTTAGATGGATAGAAAAGACGACCGACATCTCTGTGACACAACTCAGCGAAACTGTTGCCGGCAATCTAAAGAACGGTATTGAAGTAGGCACGTTGGATAATGCCAATAAGATTATTACTGACTACGAGAATCAAATCAAGAAAACTACCAGATGAATCGCAGGACTACAGAACTACTACTCTTAATTGCCGCTTCCCCGGTAATTATTTTGCTGTTTGTTTTAGCAATTATTAATGAGAGCAAGCCACTCAACTTTGAGACACTTGCAGTGCCCATAGGTTTGTTCGTAGCTTTTATCCTGTCGCACATCGCAATCCGCTTTTTTGCACCCAACGCTGATGCAGCGGTGCTGCCGATAGTTTTTGTGCTCAGCGGTATAGGCATCGCCTTTGTAATGCGCCTAGCTCCTGAAGTTGCCATGCGTCAGGTCATTTGGCTATTTGTATCAATTGCAGCGATGGTTCTCACACTTATATTAGTGCCCTCGATTCGCAGACTCGCATCATATAAATACACGCTGATGCTGGCAGGTATTCTTTTGCTTTTGCTGCCAATGTTTGTTGGTACAGAAATTAATGGCGCAAAACTTTGGATAGAGGTCGCCGGTTACTCGTTTCAACCCGGTGAGATTGCCAAAGTCTTAGTAGTTTTGTTCTTGGCCGGATACCTTGCGGATAACCGCGAAATGCTTTCCGTGGGCGGAAGGCGCGTAGGCATCTTTAACATACCCGATTTTCGAACGCTTCTGCCCCTGCTCATTATGTGGGCAATCAGTTTGCTGATCGTAGTCTTTGAGCGCGACCTTGGCTCAGCGCTTTTGTTCTTTGGCCTGTTCTTGGTGATGCTATACATCTCCACCGGCAGAAAGACTTACGTGATATTTGGAGCATTGCTGGCAGTCTTTGGTGTCATTGCAGCTTCACTGGTGTTTTCACATGTTCAACAGCGCATTGACATTTGGCTTGACCCTTATGCTGATCGCTTAAATGCCGGATGGCAGATCGTCCAAGCACTGTATTCCCTGGCAGATGGTGATCTTTTTGGCACCGGCATCGGGCGCGGACTTTCAGATCAGATCACATACATAGAAAGCGATCTTATCTTTATTGCTATGGCAGAAGAGCTGGGGCTTCTCGGCGCTGCCGGAATCCTGCTGCTATTTATGATGTTTACGGTACGCGGCCTTGCAATAGCTGCGCGTGCAGAATCAGACGTTGGTGCCTTTTGTGCCACCGGACTTACCACAGCCATAGCGCTTCAGGCTTTTGTGATTGTTGGCGGTGTGACAAAGCTCATACCTCTGACCGGTGTCACTTTGCCATTCATGGCTCAGGGCGGCTCCTCTCTACTAGCCAGCTTCATTATTGTCGGTCTGCTGCTCAGAGCCGGAGACAGCGGCACCGGACACGGTCAAGAGATGCAAGGTGTCACAACTTTTGAAGGCGGAATCCTAGGTCGTGTAACCTTGGGTCGCCGCTTAACCCTCTTAATAACCGGGTTTACTTTCNNCTTGTTTGCTGCACTGATCGGCAATTTGACCTGGCATATGGTCATAAACGCCCAAAATGTTCGCGAGGATCCCGTCAACAATCACACTATAGAGCGCAACGCCAATATCCAGCGAGGGGCGATAGTCACCTCCGATAACGTGGTGCTGGCAAAAAGCGAGCTTGACGAAAATGATCGATGGCAGAGAATCTATCCGCAAGGCTCGTTGGCATCGCATGTTGTTGGTTACTCATCGCCAATATATGGCACTTCCGGTATTGAAGGCACATATGCCGACACACTGGCAGGACGAGTTGACCTCAGCTCTTGGGGAGCCGCTCTGGATGTTTTGGCTGATAGAGAAGTTCCCGGTAACGACGTTTATCTGACCATAGACTCCAGAATCCAAACGGCCGCCGAGCAAGCCTTAAACGGTCAAGTTGGTGGAGTCGTGGTGCTAGATGCCACTACCGGTGCCATGCTCGCACAAGCTTCGGCTCCAACATATGACAACAACGGTATTGAGGAAGTGCTTAAAAACAGTGGCTCGGCTGCACCCGGCTCCAGTGCAGAAGATAACGCCACAACCGAGACTTATGAAGGCACATCGGTGCTTTACAACCGCGCAACGCAGGGGCTTTACGCGCCAGGTTCTACTTTTAAGACTGTGACGCTGACCTCGGCACTGGCAAATGGAACCGCCACGCTTGAGTCTACTTATGACTCACCATCGACAATAAACATTGGCACAAATATCCAAGGTAACCCCGGCGAGATCAGAAGTTATGGCGGTTATGCCTATGGCAATGTTAACCTGGAGAAAGGTTTTGCTGTCTCTTCCAACACCGTGTTTGCCCAAGTTGCCGACCAGCTTGGGGCAGCAAAACTCTGCGCCACTGCTGCAAGCTTTGGCTTTAATCGCAACCTTGACAGCGACTTTTTGCTAAATACCTCGCTGATGCCTGATCCCGAAGAGATGACTCAGTGGGAAACTGCCTGGGCAGGCGTTGGTCAACCTGTTGGTTATCACGAAAGCCCAAGCGGGCCTCAAGCAACCGTGGTTCAGATGGCTATGGTAGGTGCCGGCATTGCCAACAACGGAACAGTCATGAAACCATATCTCCTAGACCACGTTATCGGTGCCGACGGCACCGTTATTCGTACCAACTCGCCGGTAACTTACGATCAGGCAACAACGCCGGATGTTGCGCAAAAAGTGCAACAAGCTATGGAGTCGGTAGTGCGCGAGGGCACCGGCACCGAAGCACGCGTAAGCGGATATACAGTGCGAGGCAAGACAGGTACCGCCGAGACCGGCAAGGCTCAAGACAACGCATGGTTTGTTGGTTATATCGAGATAAACGAGCGCAAAATTGTTGTGGCTATAGTGCTTGAGGAAGTTCCCTCGGGCGCGTCCACACCAAAAGCCGGTGATATTTTCAAGGCAGCCGTGGCAGCTTTTGCCAATTAACGTGAGTGAGTGTAAGTGTGATGTTAGTTTGTGTCGCGTAAGATAGACAGTCTGTAAACAAGAGAGACCCTGCGGATTAAGGTATACTATTGTTAAGACTATGAATTTTTGGAGAATGACGTGATAGACAGAGTTTTTGGTAATAGATACCGATTGGTAGAAAAAATCGGCATCGGTGGCATGGCTGAAGTCTACAAATCCACCGATGAGGTTTTAGGGCGCACAGTCGCAGTAAAAGTCATGCTCCCTCAGTATGCAAGCGATCCCACATTTGCGGCCAGGTTTAAGCAAGAAGCGCAATCTGCGGCTAATTTGCAAAGTCCGTACATCGTCAACATTTATGACTGGGGTCAAGATAGCGTTGACGGCACATACTATATAGTTATGGAGTATGTGCGCGGCACCGATCTTAAAACAGCCATACAACAGCGTGGAGCGATCAATCAACGCAAAGCAGCTGAGATCGCATCGCAAGTTTGCGCTGCCCTTAGCGTTGCGCACGGATATGACATCATCCATCGCGATATCAAACCGCACAACATCATGGTGCAGCCGGACGGCAACTCCAAGGTAATGGATTTTGGCATCGCTCGCTCTTCCGGCTCGTCGATGACACAAACCGGAAGCGTGCTTGGAACCGCATACTACATCTCACCCGAGCAAGCTCAGGGCAGACAGCTCACGGCAGCAACAGATCTTTACTCGTTGGGTGTCGTGTTGTACGAAACAATAACCGGACAAGTTCCTTTTGATGCTCCGGATGCGGTGGCGGTAGCGCTCAAGCAAGTAAACGAAGAGCCTTTACCCCCTACCGAACTTAACCCTGACATCGACCCGGAGCTGGAAGCCATAGTTTTACGTGCCCTGGAAAAAGATCCGCTAGACAGATATGCAACAGCTGAACAAATGCGCACTGCGCTAAACAACTATCTGGCAGGTCGTCCTATCGATGCCAACGTAGATGCTCCTGCGGCAAAGACCAGGGTCATGGGTGCAGCTTTGCCGGTGATCAGTTCAAGCGCTGCACAACCTCCAACCAATACTGCCGTTATGCCGGTTGCAGGTATGAATGGTCAGCAGGTATTGAGCATGCGCTCGGCAGCCAGAGCAAAAGAAGAAGCCGACCGCAAAAAACGCAACCGCATGATAATTATTGCAGTTATCGCCACCATTGCTTGTTTGGCAATTATTGGTGGCATCTTATGGGCTGTAATGGGTGGCGGCGGACCGAGCAAAGTAGAGGTGCCGGACGTTGTTGGGTTAACGCAAACTGAGGCCAGAGACAAGATTTTAGCAGCCGGTCTAAGGGTTGGCGATACTACTATTGAAGCTCACGATACGGTGGAGGAAGGCAAGGTAATTAAGACCGATCCCTCCGCAAAAACTAAGGTCGATCCTAACACGCAAATTAAGCTGACCGTGTCTTCCGGACCAAAGCCGCCGGATAAAGTTAAGGTTCCCAGCGTACTTGGTAAAACCGCTGATGAGGCTGAAGATCTACTTACAAAAGCCGGATTAAATCCAAAACGTGGTGAAGAGCAATTTAATGCAACCTATCCGGAGAAGCAGGTCTGCGTCCAAAGCATAGCTCCAAATACCGAGGTAGATGCCGGCACCACAGTGACCTACAATGTCTCTAGGGGTAAAGAGCGCACCAGTGTTCCGGGCATTACGAACAAAACTGAGAGTCAGGCTAAAGAGGCTCTTGAAGCTCAAGGTTTAAAACTTGGAGAAGTAACAAAAGTTGCCAGTGACAATGTGCCGAAAGACCAAATTATCAGCCAAGATCCTACAGCCGGAACTATGGTTGACACCGGAACTGTAGTTAATGTAGAAGTTTCAACTGGGCCGGAAATGGCAAAGATACCTGATGATATTGTCGGAATGTCTGCAGATGAAGCAGAAAGCGAGCTTAAAGCGCTTGGATTTACCGTGAAGCGTGAGGAGAAAACTTTAGCAGCTACTGCTCCTCCCGAAAATGTTGGCAAGGTTTCGGCGTGTAATCCAAAGCCGGGTACAGAGGTGAAGAAAGGTAGCACAGTCACGATCACAGTAGGAGTAATGGCGCAAACGCCACCAATAACAACTCGATAGTAAGAGGATAGGACAGCAATGGCACAACAACCAGGATTTAACTTACAAGATCTCTTGCAAGGGCTTGGCGGATTTACCAACCAGTCTGACCAGGGTGGGAGCGGTAGTGGTGGTAGTGGTGGTGGTCAAATGCCAACTTGGACATATACCCCAAAGCAGCAAACCGAGGCTACTAAAAAAATGTTCAGACGACTGATGATCATATTTCTGATCATCTTAATCCCGGCGATCTTGATCTGCTACTGGTGGTTTCACCCGGCAATCAATATCCAAAGCAGCGATGCCTGGTTCTTTGTGGGCATCTTTGTCTTAGCGCCACTGTTCTTGTGGCTGTCTTCGCGCTCACGCAAATATGCCACATCAACAAAAGATGGCGAGGCTTCTGAGAAGAAAGCCAAAACGTTTAAGTGGCTGTCTTATATACCTGTCGCTGTAGTGGTTGTAGGCATAATTGGTGCGCTGGTCTCAGCAGTCTTTTTCCCGGGTAATGCCGAGAGATATGCTGCCATACTTAACTCACAAGACAGCGACTTTAGCCAAGACATCCACGAGGTTAATTACTCAGAGATACCAATAATCGATAGAAACTCAGCTGCACTACTGGGCAGCCGTGTCATGGGTGCAATCCCCGAATATGTTAGTCAGTTTGAGATCTCGGAACTTTATAGCCAGATAAACTACAAAGGGCACCCGGTTCGCGTAAGTCCTTTAGTGTACGCTGACCTCATCAAGTGGTTTAACAACCAAGAGCAAGGATTGCCCGGTTTTGTTTTGGTGGACATGACCACACAGCAAACCGAGATCGTGCGCTTGGACGAGCCTATTAAGTATTCGCAATCTGAACCTTTCACGCGCAATATCGATAGACACGTTCAGTTGTCGTTCCCCTTTTACATGTTTGATCAAATATCTTTTGAGATAGACGAAGAAGGTCATCCTTGGTGGGTTTGTCCTGTGCAGAAGCGCACCATAGGTCTATTTGGCGGCACGACAATCCAACGTGTTGTGTTGTGCGATGCTGTGACCGGTGAATGCACAGATCTTCCAGTAGAAGAGTGCCCAACTTGGGTAGACCGCGTTTATCCGGCAGAGCTACTGATTGAGCAGTACAACTGGTTCGGCGCTTATAAGAACGGCTGGATCAACTCATGGCTGGGACAGACCGGCGTAGTTCAAACAACACCGGGCGTTAATGGCATGCAGGGATACAACTACATCGCTAAAGATGACGATGTATGGGTTTACACCGGCGTTACTTCGGCCGTATCCGACAGCTCGATAGTTGGCTTTGTTCTGGTTAATCAGCGCACAGCCGAATCGCACTTCTATGCGATAGCCGGAGCCACAGAGGATTCGGCTATGAACTCGGCGCAAGGACAGGTTCAGCATCTCGGCTATGCCGCCACGTTCCCGTTGCTGTTAAATATCAACTCTCAGCCAACGTACTTTATGGCGCTCAAAGATGCAGCCGGGTTGGTAAAGATGTATGCGATGCTAGACATTCAGCGCTATCAAAACGTAGCTGTAGGCAGCACGCTGCAAGAAACGCAGAGCACCTATCTTACACTTCTTAGAACAAACGGTGTTGACGTACCAGATGATCCTACCCCGGACTACACGGAAGCTTCGGGCACGGTAGAGCGTATCGCAACAGCTGTAATTGAAGGCAACTCGCACTTCTATGTCAAGCTTAAAGGTGATAACAACATCTACGACTTCGCAATACCTGCAGTAATGGACGTATTATTGGTAGGCGTAGGCGACGAGGTTAAGATTGGCTACACCGAAGTAGACGGCACAAGAGTTGCAGGCGAGATAAGCGTAACAAAAAGCGCCGAGTCTCCACCAGCGACAACAACGCCCACAACGCCAACCACACCCACAACATAGCAATTAAAAAAGAGCCGCAAGGCTCTTTTTTAATTGAAAAACACTATTCGTACTACTGTCATTCCCGCGAAGGCGAGAATCCACATCGTAAAAAGCTACGTCAATGGATTCCCGCCTTCGCGGGAATGACAGGGGGTTGTGGGA
>DBCW01000057.1:42284-54202 GCA_002293265.1 Eggerthellales bacterium UBA948 | reverse complement strand
GCGAAGCGACGACGGATTGGCGAATCCTGCTGCCCCAGCCAGCCTTCCTCTAAGCGCTCATCTTGGCATTCAGATCAATCCCACTCTTCGGACGCGTACGTTAGTACGCTTACCTCAGCTCGGTCTTGCTCTTCAAGCCAATCTATGCACTTAGAGAAACCCTGGTTACATAAGCGGACAGGGTCTTTCTTTTTGTTATTCTTCTTTTTAGCCTGCCGGCTTCGCGCAGGCTTTGGTTGAAACGCTTTTGTTGTTGGACGCTTTATTTCTCGTTTGCTGCGAGTTTGCTTTGTTTTGTGTATTTTGTTATTGAGTTTATGCCCGCTAGCAATAGGGCAGCTCCTAGGCCTGTATAGAAGAATGCGAAAAACCAGCCCGGGATTATGCCTGATAGGCGCAGCGATACTCCTAGGGTCATCATAAATATCATTATGATGTAGCCTTTTTTGTCCAGAAAACGAAGAAGACCGGTTTTTGTCTCATTAAAACTTATGATTCGATGTTCATTTCTTATAACCATTTTTCTGAATATCATGAAGTAGAACATCGAAAAAATTACAGCCGTAGCAAGTGGTATCCATAAAGCAAATGGTTCAACAATGTATGCTTTTACTCCAATCTGGAGAATGCTTACTCCTGCGATGACCCAAAATAACCCTGCAACAATTAATAACTTATTGGTTGTGATTGGCAGTACGTTCATTTTCTCTCCTCGTTAACAATTTCCCCATTATTAAAATCCCGGATGCCTACGTTGCGAGCGCTTTTTTTGCGAGCGTCTCGCTAATAACTGAACCAGCATTAACACGCTGCCAAATCCTAATAAAATGTATGAAAAAATCATAAATCTTGGATCCGGCAGCAAGATAACTCCCGAAATAAATAAAGTTCCGCCGATGATGGTGCTAATCAACCTATTAACTTGCTTAATTTGTTGTGAGACAACTCGTTGCTCTTGCGTAGTAGAGATACGAACAGCAAGCTCGCCGCTGTCTAATCTATCAATAACAGATATAGCTTTCATGGCAGTAGGAATGATCGTTTTTAATAGCGCTTGTCCTTGATCAAAAAACCTGGAAACCACATCTTCATTCATTGAATTGCCCATAATGTCTTCAACATATGGTCTTACTTCCTCAACGAGATCAACTTTTGCATATAAGGAAGTTGCCAGACCTATTGCGGTGACGATTGCTTTGCCTAAAAATGTTACATTGCTTGGCAATTTAAAAGGCTGTGAGCGCATAAACTCACTTATTTCTTCCAAAGCTGACTCACTAAGGCTAAAATCACTTCGTGAGGTTTTTCCCAACATTCGATTGAAAAGAGTCATAAAGTTTTTTGCAAAAGCTCGGGTGTCAGCATCAGAGCGTATAAATCCAAGGCCTTTGAGAGCTTTTACTGCCATATCAGAATCGCTTGATACAACAGCAAGACCAAAATCTATGAACGATTCACGCATGGTCTCATCGATGCGACCCACCATACCAAAATCGAGCAACAAAAGAGTGCCATCGTCTCTAACCAAAATATTTCCGGGATGAGGGTCAGCATGGAAGAATCCATCACTTAAGACCATCTGCGCGTAAATTCCCACTATATGAGAGGCAAGAGCTTTCATGTCAATGTCTCTTAGAAGAAGTTGCTCTAAGTCATTGATCTTAACACCGTGCATGTATTCCATGGTGAGAACTTTTTTTGTTGAATAATCCCAATAGATCTTAGGTATATCTACAAACATGTTTTGCAAGAGATTTATTTGGAAAGTCTCCGCGTTGTTTGCTTCCTTAACAAAATCAAGCTCATCTAGCAGTGTGTCCTTGAACTCCAAATAAAAGGAGTCTACATCCATGTAATTACTGATTTTGCTTCTGCGGTTAATCAGCCTAAGCGCATCCTTAAGAGCCTGTAGATCAATTTCAATAATATCCTCAATTCCAGGGCGAAGAACTTTTACTGCAACCTCTTCACCGGTCTTAAGCTGTGCTTTATATACTTGACCAAGAGATGCAGCAGCAACAGGAGTATGGTCAAAATTTTTAAACATTAAATGTGGCGCTGCACCCAGCTCTTGTTCTATTTGTTTTATGATTAGCTCTGTTGGCGCCGGTTTAACCGAGTCTTGCAGTTTAGATAGCTCAGAGAGATATTCAGGTGGAATGATGCCAATTTGGGCGCTAATGTATTGACCCAACTTAATAATTAATCCGCCCATTTCTGTTGCAGTATCAGTAAATACCTTGGCCTGTTTTGCAAAAAGCTTACTTTTCTTTTCTGCTCTTTTGTTGGCGTTTCGAAAGCGATTAGTTAGATTCAGCCACCATAATTGCACGCCAAAGCGCATGACCATGTTCATGATCTTGCGATAGCGCTTACTAGATTTTAAGCGACTTTTATCCACCATTACGCATCAGTTTTATCAGTCTTATCATCGTCTTCTGCAAATGGTGCTTTGTCGCTTTGTTGTGTTTCATCTTTATCAACAACCGAAGCATCCTTCGTCTCGTTCTCAGAGGGGTCATCTTTCATACTGAGTATTTCATTTGCCAATCTCTCAAGCTTTTTAGATTTCGACATAAAAAATTCTGCATATCGATCAAAGACATCTGCCTTTACCAGAGTTATTGAGTTGTTGTGGGGGTTGCTAAATACTACCAATTTATCACCACCACTGATATCCATCGAAACACGTGCTTCTGCCGGAATAACTATTTGTCCGCGCTCGCCAACAGTGGTAGTGCCAAGTATTTTGCCATGCATTGCTTTGTGTTTATTTGTGCCATCGTCATTACAGCCGTGCTTGTGTCCGTGTCCGTGTCCATGCATAAACATGATTAACCTCCAAGAGATGATAAAAGTCGTAGATAGACTATAACACTCAAATCATACTTTTCATACATAAAATATTGTGCACAACATTTTGTTACTTTAGTGTTTTTTAGAGAAATAAAGTTGAAGGTTATTCACCTTACACATCAACTTGCTTAGTGGGATAATTGACTCAAACGATACTGCTGTAAGCCCTTGGGTTGCTTAAGCGAGGAAAATGGGGAAGGAAAAATATGTGGCAATGCCCGAAATGTAAAAGAGAATTCAAAAATAAAAACCAGGACCACTATTGCGGTCAAACTCTAACTACTATTGACGAGTATATTAAAGATCAACCTGAAGAAGTAAGACCGGTGCTTGAAAAGATTCGAGCAACTATAAAAAAAGAAGCTCCGGAAGCTACAGAAAAAATATCATGGCGCATGCCAACATTTTGGCAAGGAGAGAATATTGTTCATTTTGCAGCTTTCAAAAAACATATTGGTATTTATCCCGGAGAGCTAGATCTCTTGCCTTTTAAGGAGAGATTGCTTGGCTATCATACCAGTAAAGGAGCCATACAGTTTCCTTTGGACAAACCAATAGATTATGAGCTAATCTCACAAATAACCAGATTTAGAGTTGGCGTAGTTAACAGCAAGAAAAAACCAAAGTGAATTATTTTAAAAGCCATAAAAACAGAAAGGTGCAATAGAGCATGAATAAAAGTACTTTTACCTTCCTTTCGCATGATAAGAGTACGCAGATCAGAGCAATAGTGTGGCAAAAGTCAAAAGAGCCGCGTGCGATAGTTCAGATAATTCATGGAGCCGCCGAGCATATAGAGCGTTATACAGATTTTGCAGAGTTTTTATGCGATGCCGGAATTGTTGTTTGCGGTGCCGACCATATTGGGCACGGAAAGAGCGTTTCTTCCAAAAAGCAACTGGGGCATATGCCGCTTAAAGACGGGCGTGAGATATTAATAGAAGATACACACAGTCTGTACCAAAAAATACACGAACAATATCCAACATTGCCATACATATTATTTGGACACTCGATGGGCAGTTTTATTCTGCGAGAGTATTTGACGCAGCACAGCCAAGAGGTTTTTGCAGCAATAATCTCCGGAACCGGGCAACAAAGCAAAGCGCTCTCAGTTGTAGGAGGAGCAGTTGCTAAAATAATCGCAAAACTAAAAGGCGCAGAAACCCGCAACGGTTTGCTTCATAATCTTGGTTTGGGGGCATACAGCAAGCAGATCCCTAACGCTCGAACTAAACTAGACTGGTTGAGCAACGACCCCAAGGTTGTAGATGAATATATAGCTGACGAAGAGTGTGGAATGAAATTCTCAGCCGGATCTTATGCAACACTAACAGATCTTACAGGCAAAATGGTAGAAGCAGACAGTGCTTCTAAGATAGCAAAAGAAATACCTTTATTGTTTATTGCGGGCGAAGATGATCCTGTTGGAGAAAAAGGCAGAGGGGTTTTAAAAGCAGTTGAGCAATATAAGCAAGCAGAAATTAAGAACATTACATGTAACATTTATCCCAACATGCGCCACGAAGTGCTTAATGAACTTGAGAAGCAGAAAGTTTATCAAGATATCTTACAGTGGATAGAACAATGTCTTACGACTGGCAAGTGATTACAAAAAAGATGTTGAAAACATTAATGTAGCTGCAAGGCACAACCCGACAATTAGCAGGGGATTGGTAAAAGCCATTGCATAAGGGCGAGGCCTAACCATCGTTGCAACGTTTGCCCAAGGCCCATCTTCTGCTTTGCTTACTATCGAGACAGGTGTTGGCTTCCCTTTTCGTAACTGCTCGCTAAGTCTTGTGAATCCGGGAAACACGGCAATAAGCCCGAGGGCTAATTGCATAAGCATTATGGCTATAGTCAAGTTGTCGCTCACATTAAAATACATGAGAGCCACAGATATCGCATTGTTCATCATGTGTAGCAAGATTGCCCACTTTATCGAGAACCGCATAGCGCAATAAGCAAGAATGAGGCCTATAAAAAAGGCAAAAATACTCTGTAAAAAGATAAGATGATAAACTCCAAAAAGTAACGAAGATACAACAATGGCAAAATTTTGCCCATATGGTTGCAACGCTCTCATCACGCCACCACGGAACATGATCTCTTCAACTATTGGACCGAGCAAAACAACATAAAGGATTCCGGGAGGATTCATTAGCTGCAAAAAGGGGTCGCTACCTCCATCAATACTGTAGCCAAAATACTCTAAGAGACCGTAAACAAATATCTGCCCGAGTGTAAAAAGAGCCTGTATGCCCAAAATTACGCAAACCATAATGAGTAGTTCGCGAGGGCGCATCTTTTCGCTTGTTTGAGTAAGATCGGTAGTTACAAGTCGTTTTCCTCTAACAATAAAAAAAGCAAGCGAGCCCAAAATTATGGCGACAATGCTCATAAGTCCAAGAAACCAGCCGGAATTACTATCAGCATCTGTGTCGACACTAAAACCGGGGGTATTGGAAAAAAGATCAAGAGAAGAAAGCATCGAAACAGTAAAAGTTCCTCCTAATAGCATGTCTCCCAGCATCATTACAAATACTGTTATGTTTTGGATCACATAAAAAAGTATCAACGCTAATGCGATCATCATTGCTGTTTTGCGAACCGCTTTTTTATAGCTAATAGCCGGAATAGATTTATTTACAGGAATAATACGTTGTTGAAATGACTGTGCTTGTAACCAAGGCTGATTATCGTTGGTAGCCTGAAAATATGATTCCTCAACCTCAACTTGGTGAGTGGGGCGTTGAGCAGCGTATGGATTATTATAAGTTCCCACCTGCTCTTGGTGTATATAGTATTCGACTGGTCGACGCCCTTGGCTTGGTCTATTAGAGTCGCTCATTCATTCTCCACATATTGTCTAATAAATGTTTATACCATCTACCTGTGGTTATCTTAAACCTCGCCTATGTTGTGGTCGTCAACACCATCAGCATTCTTGGTTTTGTTGCGTTTGCGAGATAATCGCCAAAAAACAAGAAATATTACAAAAAGTACAATTACCCCACCAATTATTGAGATTGTGATTACGTAATTGGTATTGGTATCAGGTGCCGGTCCACTGGTTGCTTGTTGTACCTCAAAAGGATCGGTGATGGTCACTTTGTCAAAAGGGTAAAAAATGGAGCTGTTGTACCTAAGACCGCTTACTCCATTTTCCAGCCACCAAACGACACTATTTTCAGGCGAAACAGTAAGGTTGTCAGCGGATCCGGAAACATACTCTGTTGCGCCTGATATGGTGTTCCAAACAGCAACGGCAGCAGTACCTTCAATCTTTGGGGTTCCGGAAAGTTGAGTGATTGCGCTATCGATCTCGCTGGAAGCAACACCATGAGCAGATGTGGCTGTAACTTCTGTAGCAAAATGAGCAAAAACAAAACCTCCGCTAATTGTAATGGTTGAATTTATGCCTTCACCGGATATTGCATAACCCTCACCTGCATATATAGTTCCACCGGTCATGATAAATTTTCCATAACATAAAACTGCTCCGACACCTTTTTCTGAACGGATGTCTCCACTTTCGATGGTCAGATCACCATTAGAGGCTACAGCAACACTGTTTCCGCTGATTTTAGTATTGCCGGAGACAGTCAGGTCTCCATTACCTTGAAAGACTACGGAACCTGCACCGGTATTAGTTACAGTGCAATCTGTCACTTCTACAGAACCGCCACCCGCAAAAAACAGTAAGGCTTCGCTCTCAATAACTTCGCCAGTATAATTAGCCTTCCAAATGACCTTTTTGCCTGCCGGGATTAAAAGTTTTAGATCTTTACCATTTGAGTTGTAAGCTTCCTGCCCACTGGTAATAACCGTTACTGTATCATTTGTTTGCAACTCGGTTTCGACAGTTGATTTGATTGCAACGGTATCGGCCATATCCTTTATATCCACTGTTGCTTCTACAGCATAACTTGGTGTGACCCCAACAAAAACAGCAACAGTAAAGACAAAAGCAAATACTACGCTAAATCTCGTAATCATATTTAGTAATCCTTCCCAGTTAAGTGGCAGCAGTTACTAGCAAAGCGCAAAGCACGAAACCATCGTATAAAGCCTAAGCCACCTAAATCTCCTTGTTGTTAGTGTTCAATGATACCGTATTCTTTGATGTTTAATGGTTGAGCTTGATTAAAGTGCCAAGCGCTCTGACATCTTAATAGATTGTAGATTTGACAAAAATATCTGTTGTCGTGTTACAAAGAAATATATGCTTCCTTAGGGAAAGCTAAAACAAACTGATCCACAATCTGACATTAAAGTATCAAATCGGCACTTCCTTAGAAAATGAAATCATGTCATGATATCTAAACATTCAAAGTTTGGAGAAAAATGAGCGCAAAAAGCATTCTACTTGCTGTTAATGATATTGAATTTCAATATGGAAATGTTTGTGTTTGGAATCATGTCAGCTTTGATTTAAACGAAGGAGAGATTGCATTTTTAGTTGGAGCAAACGGCTCCGGAAAATCAACATTGCTTCGCTGTCTTGCCGGCTGGACACCTGTTAAATCCGGATTAATTCTTCTAGAGGGCAACGTTTTTCCAAGCACAGACAGAGAGCAAAAAGCAAAAGTCACTTTTGTACCTGATGTACCGGCTTTTTATGACGACCTTACTGCCGAAGAACATATCGATTTTGTCTTGAAAGCCAACAGAAAATGGAACTTAAAGCCTGACGCGATAAGACTGCTTGAAGCTTTTGGTCTATATAAATATAGAGCACAGTTTCCCTCCTCTTATTCGCGAGGCATGCGCGTAAAGCTGGGAATAGTATTAGCGCTGTGTTTAAAATCAAAAGTATTGCTTTTAGATGAACCGTTTGGTCCTTTAGATGTGCAGACCTCACAAGTTTTGGAAAGAGAACTCATGGCTCTCTCGGCGGAGAAAACGGCAATTCTAATAAGTCACCATCAGCAAACCTTAAACATCGTTCCCAATAAAATACTCAACCTTTATGAAGAAAAGCTTGAGGTGTCTGATTCTTTTAAAGCAGCAACTGAAACAAGCGCAACGGTTGCGCGTCAAAACAGTCTTGACGAGCGCGCATGAACGACATAGCGCTTCTCATACAACTTAAACTAAGACACGCAAAAACAGTGTTTGTCATGGTTGCAGCCGGTTTGATTGGCTCAGATATTGTGGCAGAAAAAAACGCCGGTGAACGTATGTATCAAATATATGTTGCAGCGTTAGTTTTTGGTGCAGCAGCTTTACTTTGGCTTGCAGCTCTGGATTTTACTTCAACGGCATTTAGTAGCTTTGGTGTCTTGACCACGGCCACATTGTTTCAGGCAAGCCTTTTTATCTTTCCGATGATTTTTATAATTGGAGCTGTAAGCAATATTAGGTCATGTGCAATAAAACTAACTACACCGGATATTGCATATATCGCTTTCAGCCCCATCAAAACGAGCAGCTTGGTGATCAGTTCGGTTTTAGGACAATGCCTGGCTTATCTTTTGCCGTTGTTGCTAACGGGGTATATGTTTGGCGAGTGTTTGATAAGTGGGCTTGGTTTATCCGCTTATATTTCTAATACCTTAGTTGTTGCAATAGCAAGCTCATTGCTTTGCGTTATTTTGGTGTTCTGCTCTGTTTTGGCAAGCATGAATGTCGGGCTTTTACGCGTGATGATATTTTCGAAAGAAAACGCGAGTGGTCAGAGCGTAAAGAGTAGGCAGAGCGCGAAAAGTGGGCGATGCGTAAAAATACATCCGATATTAATCTACTTCATGGCATTCTTGCTTTTCGTGGTTATGGTTATTGGATTATCAATGTTAATAATCGGAGGAAGTTTAGCTAATGAAATTTTGATTGCCGGATTATTTTCAGAGCAGCTTTTTCCTCTTTGCTTAATATTGCTAGTTTGTTTAGCAATATTATTAGTGTTGCTTGTCTTTATGGCTAAGTATGTTTACGTGACCGATGTGATAGACAGAAATGCATTTTATGTGCAAACTTATACACTAAGATTGGGCTTGTTGTATGGTCTGGAAGGACTAAAGACAGTTCGCAGACAAAGACGCATAGCCGCCAGAGGACCAATATTTAAGCTTCCGATAAAAATTGGCAGTGCTGCTTTGATTTCGAGATCAGCAATATCACATTTACGTCAGTTTGAAGGAATACCGGGCATGTTATTGTGGGGTGCTTATGCTGCACCTCTTGCCGCTTTCTTGTTTTCAGGCGCCTCGCTTCCTGTAATCGACCTAGCAATGCTTCCGGCAGAAACAACAATAGACATGACTTCTGTGAAATTGTTTATGTGGGTTGTTTGGATAATGCTTGTCTTGGTAAATTCCGGTGGTTTAAAAGAGATGGCCAGACCGTTTAATGCTGATATGAAAAATATAGCAGTCCGCAACAGGCTTCCTTTCTCAACAACAAAAATATTTATGCTAGAAATCATGCCGTCGTTTTTATTAGTAAGTTTGATTTCACTTGCTGTGACAACCTTAATGTGGTCTGGCTTAGAGATATTGCCGTGGCTACTAATATATAGCGTGTTGTTAAATATCATCTTGGTTCTTTGTGCGGCATTAGATGGGCTAAAAATGGTCGGTTTGCAACGCGCTTACAGCTATGAACTAACGCTAATAGTTTCCATCTTGGTATTGTTCATAGTGTCACTTGCAGGATCACTGCTAATTACACTAGCAGGTCTTATATTTTGTATCATTACCCTGGTACTTCTTATGCAATCCAGCGCGAACTAGTTAACAATTAAAAACAACGTTCATCCGGACGAACGTTGCACGATAATCATGTAAAAAGCAGTGCAACATTAATGCTTTTTAGACTTTCATCCGGACGAACCGCAATCTTTTTAGAAAAATTACATAAATCTGCATAAAGACTCCGTTCATACAGATAAACCGCCATTTTCTTGATACAAATATAAATATGTGCTGTTTATAATCATGGTAATAAGCCAGCTTGGGATATCACGTTTAAATAAATAAATTGGTTTCTACAAAGAAACTGGAGGCAATAAGATGAAGGTCAACTGGGCTCACACCAAACAAGAGCTGAGTGCTTTGAGCAAAACTTTCCGCATCGTTTTAACAATCGCTCTGGCACTCTCGATGCTTTCCATTCCGGTATCTTTGGCACATGCCGAAGGAACAACAAACGGTTTGACCGGTATAAGCTCACAAGCAGAGTTGCAAGCAGCGATTAATGATGTGACGGCAGATGGTGTTGTCACTCTCACCCAAAACATTGAAATAAGTGGTGAGCCGATAACTATCCCCAACAAGACATTTACTATCAATGGAAGTGGTTATGACCTAACTCTTGGTGAGGGATACAACGGTTTTCATATGAAAACGGTTGAGCTGGATTGGTCTACTGTAACCTTTAACAATTTAAACTTCCTAGGGCACAATACCGATGAAGTAACTGCTGAGAACTACTCACAACGAGCAGTGGGTGGTGGCCTTGTAGCCTATGGCGATTATATGATGGTAAAAGGTGACAACTACTATACTCCAAGCGGAAACCTTAATTTTAATAACTGCACCTTTATCGGCAATCATCAGATCAAATATAGCTTAAATGGCTACACAAAAGGATATGGTGGCGCACTTGAGATAAAGAACATCATAACCACAGTAAACAACAGCACATTTACAAATAACTCAAGTACCGATGGAGGAGCTATAGCATATAGCGGCCCGCTTTATGTAAACAACAGTATTTTTAGCGGAAACTATGCAACAACCTATGGTGGAGCTTTAGTGGCAGCTCTTGGTGCGAATGAAGCTTCCCGCGCTGTTGTAACAGGCAGCCGGTTCATCAACAATAAAGCAGCATATGGTGGAGTGTTTTCCGGCGGAAAGGCGTCCGGCAGTAATAGTTTTTATGGAACAGATAGTTTGTTTAAGGAAAACCAGGCAACCGTAGACGGTGGTGTATTGTGGAACTATTCTGATGGACAATATACCGTAACGAGATGCGATTTCATCAATAACTATGCCAAAAAACAAGGTGGCGTAATGAAAGCCATGGGTCTTATCTCTGTTGACTGTAATTATGAGGGCAATGAAGCCGAAGGTAGTGGTGGAGCAATATATCACTATATCGGTCCGTCAAAACCACTTCAGATCTCCGGTGGCAGCTTTACCAACAACTCATCAGGGGCTAACGGTGGTGCCATCAGCACCAATTTTATCAACTTCAACCCAACCGATGCTGCATCCACCGAACGTCCGCCTTTCGTAGTAATTGATGGCACAAAGTTCTCCGGCAATAAAGCTGCCATTGGTTATGCGTATATAGATTTTGAAAATGCATTAACCCCAAAGATATTTGCTGCATCTATGGCTTCAGATTATTATCAAAACTTGATTAAGGAGTATTACAACAAAAATATCACCAACGTAAATACTTGGTCTGCTGCTCCAACCAAGCTAGGTGAGTCTCAACACATTTACAACAATTATGACATTGCAACTTTTAGAAATTATATTTTGGTTTTAAGTCCTACTGATGCTGAAGTTACCTGGAGTGACGGCGGCGCATGGTCGGGAACCAGTGTTTATCAGCGTCAATTTGTATCCTATGGTAGCGTTACTTTAGATGAGCTTTTTAACGCAAACAACGCACATGTACAGCGCGACGGTTATGTATTAGCCGGTTGGAGAAACAACCAGAGTTCAGTTCAGGGCTACTCCGCAGAAAAAGANNAAGAATTATGGCTTGATAAGGATTACTACTTGCGCGGCACGATTGTTATTCAGCCGGTCTGGGCAGAGCTCTTTGACGTTACGTTTGAGCCAAACGGAGGAAACGACGTTGATCCTATCAAAGATGCTGTCGAAGGAAAAACAATTGATGAGCCCAAGCAACCGACAAAAGAAGACTATAAGTTTGTTGCATGGTACACAGATGAAGACCTTACAACAAGATGGGATTTTTCCAAAGATGTAATGACTGCTGATATGACACTATATGCAAAATGGGAAGAAATTCCGATTGAAACTGAACCGGAAGAGCCTAAAGATCCTGAAGAACCAGTAAAGCCCGAAGAACCTAAAGAT
>DBCW01000057.1:0-42272 GCA_002293265.1 Eggerthellales bacterium UBA948 | reverse complement strand
AACCTGAGCAGTCGCTTGAGCCCGAAAAACCTGTCGTTCCGGTCATGCCGGAAAGTCCAACAGAACCTACACCATCGGCAGAGACAATCGTGCACGAAGTTGTCCAGACACCCGAAGCACCGGTAGCGCCAAAGGCACCGGAGATTACAAAAGATCCTGCAGCAGATATCGAACAAGCGTCTCCTGTAATTCCTAGCGCTCCTGCTGTTGCCGACAAAGAAAAGCCCGAAGTTTTGCCGGGTAATCAAGATGTGGCAAGCACAACCATTAAACAAGAAGAGTCAATGACCGCAACATCTACCAACACACCTGCAAACGTAACTGTGCCCGCAACTCAAACCATCTATGTTCCTGGGCAAGCATCGCAAGTATTTGTGACTGTTGAGCCTGCAGAAAGTGCAGGGGAGCCTAACATAAGTGTTACTACAACAACAAAAGACGCGGCTCAAGAAGAAGTTACAACTCAGCGCTTGAGCGAATCGGTCACACCATTAGCCACAGGCAATACAAATTCTGCGGTTTGGGCATTCACAAATCTGATACTGGTCTTAGTGGGAATCCTATTTGCAATGGTCACGCTTGCAATAGTTATTCCGGTTAAAAAACAACGCGACGATGAGGAAGACTTCCAAGACAATGAAACATTCAGCAGCAAATATCGTCCAAGATATATATTGTTTGGCATAGTTGCTCTGCTGGCAGTAGCCGGACTTGTAAGCTTCTTCGTTACCGAGAATATGAGTTTGATGATGGTTTTAACAGACGAGTGGACAGTGCTTAATGCAACAATCCTGATCATTGAGACCATAGTAATGATAGGCACACTCACCTTGGTGCTCAGACAAAGAGAAGAAACCGGCAACACCCAAGAGCCGAGAACCGAAGGAGCAATAAGGATTCTTTAATAAGCCATTACTATGCCTTCTCTGTCGGCATAAACAGAACTGAGTCCGCCGGTCGGAACAATAAGTATCTCGCTAAAATCATAACTGCTACGAATGTGATCAGCCAAGTCTTCGGCAAGACTTGGATTGTCACAATGGCTGATAACAAGCAATTCTCCGGCAGTTTTTCGCCCACTATTAGCTATGGTGTTGGCAAGCTTGATAATTGTTTGTTTGCGAGAACGAGTTTGACCAAATAGCTTGATCTGACCATGCCCATCCGAACCCATCAAAGGCTTGATATGAAGCAGGGTAGTAAGTTTGCCGGCAACGCGAGGCAAGCGTCCGTTTTTAAGCAAATTATCAATATTTTCTAAAACAAAATAAGTCTTCATTCCCTTGATAAAGCCCTCGATGCGCTCCACAATATCAAGATGCGGCAAGCGTTCATCTATCAACTGACGAAGCTTGAGCGCAATAAGGGTTTCTCCTGCAGTAGCACTAAGTGAATCAAAAACGTGCACCTTAGACAAGGGGTTGTCTGATCTAAGCAAATTCACGGCAAGATGTGCATTGTCATTAGAGGCCGAGAGTTTTCCGGAAATGGTCAAGCAAAAAGCCGCCCCTGTCTTTTTAAGCGCCTCATAAAAACTGTGTGGAGTGGGTGCGGCGGTTCCAATACGTCCTTGCCATTTAGCCATCGCTTCTTTGAACTTAGGAAGATCCAGCAATTCGTCATCAGCGTACTTATCCTCACCAAGATCCATCTCAAAAGGAACGGTCATAATGCCTAAGCGCTGTTTTAGATCATCGTCCATGTCACAACAGCTGTCAGCGATTATATGAATAGAGTCTGTGTTGGTCATAAGAGACATCCTTTTAACAATAAATCTAGGGTGGAGTAAGGGATTTGCAAAGCAGGAGCATTATACCGAATATTGTTACAAAACATGAGAGAGCCTTATATAAAAAACAGTACTCCTCCAAAAGAGCAATGTAAATGACAGGCGGTAAACAGCACACTACATGTGATAGCCTTGTACCATGACTGTTTTAATTAATTGCAAAGATATCTTTTTGGAATATCTCGGCGCAAAAGTTTTATCCGGGGTTACTCTTGGTGTTGATGAAGGTGACCGTATTGGCATCGTTGGTATAAACGGTAGCGGAAAATCGTCGTTGCTCAAGGTGCTTGCGAGTTTGGTGCAACCGGATACAGGCGAGGTCACCTTGCGAAGTGGCACAACTGTAGGCATGCTTTCGCAAAGCGATGACTTATCTGATGCCGACAGTGTTGTCTCGGCAGTTACCGGCGGCCTAGCGGAACATGAGTGGGCATCTGATAGACGAATTCGCGAGATCATCGATACGCTTATAGGTGACATTTTTGGCGACACTTTGGTTGGTTCGCTCTCCGGCGGTCAACGACGAAGAGTAGATCTGGCGCGTCTGCTAATTGGCAACTGGGATGTATTGATGATGGATGAGCCTACCAATCATTTGGACATGGCGGCAATTTCTTGGTTGGCAGAGCATCTGAAACATCGCTGGCCAAGCGGTAAAGGCACGCTGCTTTTGATCACTCATGATCGCTGGTTTTTAGACGAAGTTGCCGAGAATATGTGGGAGGTAGCTTTAGGACGAGTACGTGCTTTTGAGGGAGGTTACTCCGCGTATATTCAACAGCGCGTTGAGCGCGAGATGGCAGATGAACGAGCTGAGCAGCGAAGACAGAACTTGGCTCGTAAAGAACTAGCTTGGCTTTCACGTGGAGCACAAGCTCGCTCTACAAAACCTAAGTTTAGAGTGCAAGCGGCACGCGAATTGATTGCTGACATTCCGCTTCCACGCAACGAGTTGGAACTAAAACGAGTAGCAATGCAGCGCCTAGGCAAACAGGTAGTAGATCTCATAGGCGTTACAAAAAGTTATGAAAAAGATGAATCTTACAACTATGAACAATCCAACTGTCATCTCAGCGACCCTAGCCGTCATTCCCGCGAAGGCGGCAGTCCACCGTCGCAGCAAGGTATCGCTATAGATTCCCGCCTTCGCGGGAATGACAAGAGCGGTAGCATAAATGGTAAAACTTGCGCAATGGAAAAGCAGGTTATTAAGAAGCTGGACTGGATCATCGGTCCGGGTGAGCGAATTGGTATCTTAGGTGCAAACGGCGAGGG
Source organism: Eggerthellales bacterium UBA948 (assembly GCA_002293265.1). GTDB lineage: Bacteria > Actinomycetota > Coriobacteriia > Coriobacteriales > UBA8131 > UBA8131. The sequence continues at coordinate 39,208 of DBCW01000057.1, read as the reverse complement.
AAAATCCACATTGCTGGGCTTGATAGATGGCAGTTTGATTCCCACATCCGGACGTGTGAAGATCGGTGCCAGTGTACGCTTTGGACACCTAACTCAGCGTCTTGCTGAGCTTGCTCCATATGAAGACGAAACAGTCTATGCGGTTTTAAAGCAATGCAAAGGTTACTACCGTGTGGACGGTAAGGATTTAAGTCCGGCGCGGCTGCTAGAGCGCTTGGGTTTTGTGCGAACGCAACTGCAAAATCGAGTTTGTGATCTTTCCGGCGGTCAGCGTCGTCGCTTACAGTTATTGATAACTTTGCTGGAAGAGCCAAACGTCTTGATCTTGGATGAGCCGGGAAACGATTTAGACACCGATATGCTGGCAGTAATGGAAGACCTGCTGGACAACTGGCCGGGCACGCTGCTTTTGGTTAGTCATGATCGTTATTTAACGGAGCGCGTGACCGACAATCAATATGCTTTGATAGATGGGCAGCTAAGGCATATGCCCGGTGGTGTGGAGCAGTACCTAAAGACAATCGTTGAAGCTTCTGCGGAAAACGACTCCAAGCAAGTGAGCCAAAGCACCGCACCTGCTCCACAAGAAAAACCAAACCAAACTGCGGCGCAGCGACACGCGGCTCGTAAACAACTGGCATCACTGGAACGTAAAATGTCCACGCTGCAAAACAAACTTACAACTTTAACAGCGCAGATGCACGACACAGATCCATCTGACTATGCAGAACTTATAAGGCTAGGCGAAGAAGATAAGTCCCTCAAACAGCAGTTGAGGGACTTAGAAGATGAATGGTTGGAGTTGAGCGAGAGCTAGCGAATTTGTATGGCATGAAGCTAAGATCTAAGAAGTGCAAATGGTATCACCAAGACCCCGTCTTCTCGTCTATATGCATGTGAGCCTACAGTTACAATAACTTTCACAAAGCGTTTTGTGTCATCTAGTTTAGACTCTAACCAATTTAGTTGGCTAACATCAGCTTTCAATATTTGAGTTGCAAGTTTAACCTCAAGCGCAATCAAGGTTTCCTCGTGTTCGATAATGAAATCAATCTCATGTCTGCCATCAGAAGATCTAAAATGATAGAGCTGTCCACCCATTTTTTGTGTATAAACTTTGAGCGAACTTGCAACTAGACTTTCAAATAGTCTGCCAAGCACCGAGTTGTCGCGGCTGTTGCCAACATCAGTAGTTTTGCCACCTGTGATAAGACTGTTAGTGCTATAACCTAGCAGAGACAACGCTATAGCCGGGTCAACCAAATAGTGCTTTTGTGAGCGCCCAAGAGCAGTTAACGTATTGCTGCTTGGTAACCACGGGTCAACGCGGTCGGTTAAATAGAGCCGATCCAGTGCATCGCGATAAACAAGCGTAGTTTCTTCAGCCGGTTGTTTTTCTTCTCCGGGTGTTGCTGCTCTTAATATCTTTGCATAAGAGACGGTGGTTGCACTGGCGGCAGCATAAGCAGTTAGCCAAGACCTTAAAACACCAGGCTTACGCACACGAATACCCAGTTCTTCAAATTCTTTGTTGAGCATAGTATCTACATAGCCTCGAAGAAGCTCTTTGATGCCGCGATCAGAATAGCCACGAATACCGGGAAATCCTGAAGCAAAAATCTCGTGGGCGTAATCAATGATCTCGGCATCAGATTTCTCATAAATGCCAATATATTCCTCGCCATCAACCATTTCTTGCAAAGATATTCTGGAGTCACATAACTTGCGTTCTTCCCAAGAAAGAGGACGCATAAAAATCTGTACTATACGTCCGGCTCCACTATGGATATTTAACCCGGTGTTAGAGGCACTTCCGGTTAAGATAAAATGCCCGGGACTCGAGTCCTCGTCAACAATACGCCGTACGACATCCCAACTGATTGGCTCTCTAGCCCACTCATCGATTAGGATTGGTCGCTTTCGCAGTGCTTGCAAATCATTTTTGCTACTAACTAAGGCACGAGCTGCCATATCAATATCTAGATCTAGAACAAGCTTCGCAAGGCGCTTGGCAGTTTCAGTTTTGCCAACACCTTTTGCTCCTGTCACGACTAGAGCAGGTAATTCTCTAGATAATTCCAAAAGAGAACTGTCAATAATGCGATCTTGATACTCCATATCCTAATTATGACATAAACAAGGCAAAACGTCTACTAACCGGGTATTTCTGCAGCTTGAAACCGGGTATTTCTGTACTTAAAAACCGGGTATTTATGCAGTTTTAAAGGCAGCTTTATTTGCGATTAGGTTTCTTGCAAATAAGATAAGTCCCTCAAACAGCAGCTGAGGGACTTATAAGACGAATGGTTGGAGCTAAGCGAGTAGCTAACGAATGCGTGCGGTTGTTTTTATTGCGCTCCAGGCGCTGAAATACTTGACCTTATTTACAACCTTGTAGCTTCGCACCTGTACTTGATACTGCTTGCCTTTCTTTAGCCCTTTGATGGTTGCAGAAATATTTCCTGCAGGCTTGCTCTTTGCTGTGATAATCTTTGTTTTCCAAACAGAGGTTCCTTTAACTTTATAGCGTATTTGATACTTGGTTATCTTTTGAGTGGGGGAGAGCTTCTTCCACGTTAGTTTCAATGACTTCTTGCCTGTCACTGATTTTACGATAGCAGTCTTTTTGGGAAGAATCTTAAAGGTCACAGTTTTTGTGCCGGTAAATTTACCCTTACCGGTGAGTTTAACTGTACCTTTACCAATGTTTTTGTTGGTGCCGTACTTAACGGTGGCGTTAGCTTTGATGCTGTAGGACTTGCCGTTGTAGGTGAACTTTGTGGGCTTACGCTGCTTGCCCGTCCAACTCATGCTGGCTATAGTCAGCTTGGCTTTTGAGATGTCTATCAGTTCATCTGCCGGGTCATCAGCAGGGTTGTCTCCTGGATTATCAGCCGGATTGTCTGCCGGGTCATCCGCAGGGCTGTCCGCAGGATCATCACCCGGGTCGTTAGCCGGGTCTTCCACCGGATCGGCAGCCGCTTGAACTGTAATAGCACATTTAGCTGTCTTGCCGCCCTCGGTAGTTGTAGCTGTTATAGTTGCCTTGCCGGCTTTCTTAGCAGTGACTTTTCCGGTTGCATCAACTGTTGCTATACCGGTGTTGCTGGACTTCCAAGTAACTGATTTGTCCTCGGCAGTATATGGAGTTACACCGGCAGTGAGTTGCTGCTGATCGTTGATGCCCATCGTTAGTTCAGAGCTGGAAAGGGTAACGCCGTTTACAGGTGTTTTGGTGTAGGGGATCTTGTATACGCCGTAGTTGTTAAGGTTCAGTTTTGTTGCATAATAGATGTTTCCGGCAGCATCTTTGGTAATACCCTCATAGTAACCGCCAGGGCTAGCAACAAAACTGGTTTTATAAGTTTGTCCATCAGCACTAGTGGGCGAAAACTTGAAGATACCGGTGTTGCGAAAACCGGCATAAACATTACCTACATGGTCTACCTCTATGCTATGCGGAAAAGATCCGGAAAGAATGCCGCCTCCCAAGTAGACCTTTCCCCACTCTCCTGATGCTGCATCTCGTTTATAAATGTAAGAAAACGACAGTGAAGCTGTCGAGCTGTTTTGCGCGATAATATAGATGTTTCCTGCCCTGTCTACGCCAATATCATTAGGAACTTCCTTAGTTGCGTTTTCGTAAATATCCAGCTTCTCTACGACTTTGTATGAGCTTGCATCAACCTTATAGATAAAGAACTTTGTGGCAAGGTAAATGAACTTACCAGTTGAATCATAAGAAAACCCACGTATTTCAGGTATTTCAGAAGTAGAGCCACCTTTAGGAAGATCGTTAAAGGTTGTGTCTGTTGGACCTTTTCCCAGCCCACCATCATAGAAATAAAGATAGTTTGAATTGTAGTTACTTTTAACAACAACACCGGAGGGATTTATTGCTAAGTGCGGATGATCATATTCACCAATAGAAGTAATAGAGGTTTCTAAGACTGTGCCACTCTCATCGAATTTAATCAGCTTCTTGCCCTGGTAAGAGTAAAAAGTTTTTCCGTCAGGTGTGACACAAAGATCTTCGCCTATACCACTAATCGGAATATTCGCGGTATTTGCCATCGCTGTTGCCGGAAAGAACGAGGCAGCAAGAACAAATGCCAATACAAAAGCAGTTAGTCGTTTAGTGATTTTCATGAAATCCCTACCCTTCTTTAAAGCTCCCAATCATTCGCAGTACTTGAGTAAAACAAGTCATTTGCGCTGCAAAAACAATGTGAAACCAGTATACGCGCATTATCTGCGTAATCAAGAGAATCTGCATAAAGAAGCAGCATTTTGCATAGGAGTTATTGGGGTGGGATAATATATAAATCTTAATGAATTGTCAGACTTAATATCACAGTATAGCTAATATATAGTATACTAACAATGTATCTGTGAAGTTCTTCGGGCGGTGCTTCCCAAGCGAGTACAGCAATCTGCACAATTCTCAGAAGCGAAGAATCTTTCCCCTGAACTGCGTTAACGCTCTCGTGAGTAAAAGATTCTTCACTGCGCTTAGGGATGACAAGCATTAAACCGGTGTTTCCCTATGCAACAACTGATATGCCCAACTTCTCATCAACCGCTTCACGTATAAAATCTGAGCGCGACACTCCTGCTTTTGAAGTCGCATCGTCTAACAGTGAAAGTCTGGACTTACGTATTCTGAATGTGATATTTTCTAGCTCATCGTCTTCAAATATCTTCGGTCTTCCTGGACCTGTCTCAGTTTTAAGTAGAGTCCCTGGAAGCTTGCCAGCTTCTGCAGCTGCGGCGATAGTATCCATCCATTCTTCAGTAACTACCGTCTTATCCTTTTTTGTGTAATCCATTGCCGCCTCCTTAAACTATTCCAAGTTCATCCATCATTTTCCTGCTTGCTTTCATGGCGTGAAATATAATCATTTCTCCATCGTCTTCAAACGCTATTATCTCTATTAGCCTTCCTTTTGTTGATATGCCGATGGCTACCGCATATGGCTTGTCTCCATCAAGGCGAAACTGCGTCTTTAGGCGGCATTTCCAAGCGCTTAAAACTTCCTTATCCACCATCTCTGGATGCTTATCAGCTACACGCTTGAGTATTTTTACCATCGAACCCCTCCCTTGTTTGTACAACGAATATTGTATTGCAATATTCTTCTTAGCACAAAAAAAAATAATAATTGACGCGCCCTACATGCTCATATACAATTTGAGGGTTCGTTTTCGAAGCCCCGTGAAACTTTGAAAATGTGACCTTTAGAGAAGCTAAATAGGGACGAACTCATCGATTGTCCAGGTTGATGACCCAAATCTTCTCGACATAACAAATATACGGAGGCAATAAGTGGGTACTTATTACGCCAAAACTGGCGAAGTGCCGCGCGAATGGGTTTTGATCGATGCTGCTGATCAGGTGCTCGGACGTGTGGCTTCAGAAGCCGCTCAGATCCTCAAGGGTAAGCGTAAACCGCAATACACCCCCCATGTGGATACAGGCGACTTTGTTGTAATTGTAAATGCTGACAAGATCAAGGTGACCGGCGCAAAGGCTACCGATAAGGTCTATTATCGTCATAGCGGTTTTCCGGGCGGACTTAAGTCTGAGACTTTTGAAGAGGCTATGGAAAGACATCCGGAGCGCGTAATTGAACGCGCCGTTAAGGGCATGCTTCCCAAGAACACCTTGGGTCGCGCCATGGGCAAGAAGCTTAAGGTCTACGCTGGACCGGATCATCCGCATAAAGCGCAAAACCCGCGCGAGATCAAGTTGGAGGCATAATCGATGGCAGATAAAACCAACAACGAAGCCATCTACACAGGCACCGGTCGTCGCAAGAACGCAATTGTGCGTGTGCGCATTATGCCGGGTAGTGGCAAGGTCACGGTAAACGGTCGTGATGGCAAAGACTACTTTGGTCGTGCCGAGCTCTTAGAGTATGCAGTAGCACCCTTTAAGGTTACCGATACAGTAGATCATTTTGATGTTATAGCGCTCGGTAACGGCGGAGGAATCTCCGGTCAAGCCGGCGCACTGCGTCATGGTATCGCTCGTGCTTTGCTGGAGGCCGGCGATTATCGCGCCGAGCTTAAGAAAGCCGGATATCTTACACGCGATCCTCGTATGGTAGAGCGTAAGAAATACGGTCTCAAAAAGGCCAGGAAGCGTCCGCAGTTCTCCAAGCGTTAAGATTTGCTTTTGCAGAACGCACTCGCTTTTAAAGGCGCTAAACACGAATCAACACATGAAGAGACCTGCATTAGCGGGTCTCTTTGTATATCATGGAAGGCTACAAAAAATATTAGTAGAAAGGCTTCTTAGATGAGATACTTTGGGACAGATGGGGTGCGAGGAGTTGCCAACAAGAAGCTTACTTGTGAGATGGCATTTGCTCTTGGAAAATTGGCAGTCGACATCTTGGGTTCAACTTTTGTGCTTGGTAGAGACACGCGTCAGAGTGGTGTGATGTTGGAGGCAGCGCTCGTGGCCGGTATTACTTCTGCAGGGGGAAGCGTCAGGTTAGCAGGCATCATTCCAACACCGGCTGTAGCTATGCTCACAAGGAAAGAAAATGCTGATGGGGGCATTGTGGTTTCTGCTTCTCACAATCCGCCGGAGCATAACGGTATTAAGTTTTTTGACGCACAAGGTTACAAGCTGACTAAAGAGATGGAAGATGCCTTTGAGGGTGGGCTTCAGGCATATGTGAAAACTATTGACGAAGCGCTTAAAAGCGAAACTCTGGAGATTCCCGAAGCGATACTTAAGGCCATGAAAGATCCGGTCATTGGCAGCAAGGTAGGTACTGCTGCACAAATTGGCGATGAGCAAATGATAAGCCCGGCAGCCGAATTATATATAGATTTCGCTACAGGAATAATGACAGATCAAGGCGTAGACCTAAAGGGCATGAAGATCGCTGTAGACACAGGACATGGTGCAGCCGGCGTTACCGCGCCCGAGACCCTTAAACGGCTGGGCGCAGAAGTTGTGGCTATCAACAACGATTTTGACGGCAACAATATAAATGTAGGTTGTGGCTCTACAAAACTGGAGCAACTTATTAAACTGGTAAAGCAGTCCGGTGCCGATATGGGCTTTGCTCATGACGGTGACGCGGACAGAGTGCTTGCAGTAGACGAGCAAGGCAACGAAGTAGACGGCGACGTAATAGAGGCAATCTGCGCTCTTGACCTCAAAGAACAGGGCAAACTCACCAATGATACCGTTGTTACAACAGTAATGTGCAACCTAGGTTTCGTAAAATCTATGGAGAAGAACGGCATTAACGTAATCCAAACAGCTGTTGGCGATAGCAACGTTTTGGCCGCCATGCGTGAAGGCAATTACACAATAGGCGGCGAGCAGTCCGGTCACATGATATTTCTAGAACACAACAGTACCGGAGATGGAATGGTTACAGCCTTGCAGCTTTTAGCGGCGATGAGACGAAGCGGAAAATCGCTAAGCGATCTCTCAAAAGTTATGGAGCGTTATCCTCAAGTGCTTATAAATGTTGATGTCGCAAGCAAAGAAGGCTTTGAGACCTCAGAGGCGATAAAAGCAGCTATCATGCAAAGCGAGCAGCGTCTTGGCAACGATGGTCGTGTGTTGGTTCGTGTTTCCGGAACCGAATCGCTTATCCGTGTAATGACCGAGGCAAAAGATATTCAAAGCGCCAAAAAAGAAGCAGATCTACTTGTGGACTGCGTTAAACAAGAGCTGGGGTAAAACAACATGTCTGCCGCAAGTCACTCTGATCAAGCCATAACAGATAGCACCAAGGCAGCCGCGATTGCGGCAGAAGCTACAGCAAATGCTGTGGCAGAAATGGCCGGCGAAGACAAAGAGCCGATAATGCCGGTGGCTGGTCTAGGTGTGGACATTATCGAAATTGATCGCATGGAGCAAGCGATCAAGCGCACTCCGCGTATGGTCACGAGGATGTTTTCTGCTGCTGAGCAAACCTATGCAAAGAAAAAAGCCAGACCTGCGGTACAGTATGCATTATTCTTTGCTGCAAAAGAGGCAGTATTAAAAGCACTGGGCTGTGGGTTTGCCGGAATGGATGCTTTTACAGATGTTGAGGTTAGTCACGACAGATACGGAAAACCGGTGCCTGTGCTAAGCGGCAAAACAAAAGAGTTAGCGAGAGAGCAAGGGATTATTGACATGCAACTTTCGCTATCTTACACAAGATCTGTCGGTGTGGCTTCAGCGGTGGCGATAAAAGAGCAAAACCGCCCACGTCGTGCAGAAAAGATAGACCAAAAGGCTGAATTGGCAAAGAAGTTCAAAGAACTAAGGGCTTTATTAGACGAAATGGATCCAACAGGGGAAGCAGGAGAGACAAGTGGAGACAAGGGGGGTGGGGGCACTTTGTCTTCAGTAAACCACCCTTTACCTCCAAATACAGGTGCTAAAGAGGAGGTCGTGGATGAATGATAAAGAATTATTAGAGTTGTTGCCGCCCATAGCTCAAAATGCCAATAAGTACTCACGAGGAAGCTTGCTTGTGCTTGCCGGATCTGTACGTTATCCGGGCGCTGCTGTTCTTGCTGCAAAGGCCGCACAACGCGCCGGAGCCGGTTATGTAACACTGGCAATACCTAAATCAGCAGCATTTATCGCTCAATCTCACCTGCTTTCTGTTCCGGTCATTGCAACGGCAGAATCAAATGGTGCTTTTGCTGCCGATGCCTGGTTTGCTTTAAGCAGCGAGATAAATCATGTCAACGCTGTTGTTATTGGACCGGGAATCACTACAACATCTACAACGCGTGAACTCACAATGCAGGTTTTGAGAGCCTGCAAAGTTCCGGTTCTCGTTGATGCCGATGCCTTAAATGTTTTAGCAGAGCCGGAGTTTATGGGCATACGTTTAAGCGAACAGCACATACTCACTCCCCATGCAGGCGAGTTAAGTAGGCTAAACGCAGCGATGGGCACAAATNNAAGGATGGGTGCTATTGTTGTCGAGAAAGGCCCGCAGACCAACATCTTTTCACCTACTCAATATATAAGCTCAACATCAGGAACCCCGGCGCTGGCAACTGCCGGAACAGGAGATGTCTTGTCCGGAATCATAGGTGCCTTACTTGCTCAGGGAATGAATCCTTTTGCTGCCGCGTATGCAGGTGTTGAGATACACAGCCGAGCCGGTTGTTTGGCCGAGCAAAAGCAAGGTACCAGAAGCGTAATTGCACAAGATGTTATAAACTCAATACCTGACGTATTAAAAGCGTAATTATTGAAAGGTTGATTAATGAGCCTTCAAGGCAACTCAGAGAACTACTTTGGAGGGCAAGACCAAGGAAAGCAGGGAGAGGAATATATGGAGGGGGAGAAACGTTACGCGTGGGTAGAGGTAAATCTCGAAGCCGTGCGCCAAAATCTCAAGCGCTTTAGAAAACATGTTGGTCCGGACGTAAGGATCATGGCTGTTGTCAAGGCTGATGGTTATGGGCATGGTGCGCCACAGTGTGCCAGAGCTGCGCTGTCTACGGGGGCGACAATGCTTGGAGTTGCCACCGTTGATGAGGGTGTAGCACTAAGGCATGCGGGAATTGCAGCACCTATTCTTGTTCTTGCAGAGCCGCCTATGGAGGCAATTCCGCTGATTTTGCAGCATCAACTGCTAACGGCTGCGCACAGCACCGAGTTTGTTCTTGCGCTTGGAGAAGCTGCTGATGCTCGCGGTACCGTAGCGGGATATCATCTTAAAGTAGATACCGGCATGAATCGCGTGGGCATACACTACAGCGATGCCGGAGATTTTTTGCGCACAATCTCTTTTCATCGAGGGTTAAACCTGCAAGGCGTATTTACACATTTTGCAACTGCCGACGATGTTGATACATATGATTTTGGCGTTCAGATGCGCCGTTTTGAAGAATCGTTGCATAATATTCGATATATGGGGTATAACCCCGGTATGGTGCATGCTGCCAATACTGCTGCCACTATCCGATACAAGCAGTCGCATTTTAATATGGTGCGCATCGGTATTGGTATGTATGGTTTGCATCCCAGTGAGATCACCAAATCGATGGTGGAGCTGCACCCGGCGATGAGCGTAAAAGCTAAGGTAAGCCTGTTAAAATCGGTGCCGGTAGGTGAGGGTGTTAGTTACTCGTTTACATATCGTTCTCCGGGAAATGTTTTAATCGCAACCTTGCCTTTAGGTTATGCGGATGGAGTATCAAGGGCGTTATCTAATCGCATGGATGTGCTTATAAATGGGCAGCGACTGCCCCAGGTTGGCAACATCTGTATGGATATGTTGATGGTGGAGGCAAACATGCGAGGCTCAATGTTAAAGCCACGCGCCAACATCGAACTTGGAGATGAGGCAGTAATAGTAGGGCGTAGCGGTAATGAGGCCATTACCCTTGACGACATGGCGCGAGTACTTGGAACTATCAACTATGAGATAGCGTGTCGTTTTGGCATGCGTCTGGGACGCGTTTATTTGGACTAACTATGCATAAGACTTTAGATGAAGTAAAAGTTGATCTTGGAGACTGCAAACGCTGCACACTTTGTGAGACGCGCACCAATCTTGTCTTTGGTGTTGGCAACCCAAATGCTGAGGTAATGTTTATTGGTGAAGCGCCCGGAAAGCAAGAAGACTTGGGGGCAGAGCCATTTATTGGCGCAGCCGGAAAGTATCTCAACTCTTTGTTGGAACTTGCCGGGCTAAAGCGCGAGGAGATATATATAGCAAACGTGCTCAAGTGTCGTCCGCCGGAAAACCGCGATCCCAAAGTAGACGAGATCGAGGTCTGCTCGCCATTTTTGCGCAATCAAGTGCGTGCGATCAACCCGGAGATCTTAGTAACTTTGGGAAATTTTTCTACACGCTTTATACTAAAGACTGATCGTGGAATCACAGGGCTTAGAGGTCAAGTGCATATCACCGGACGCTTTTCTGTTCTACCGATATTTCACCCTGCGGCGGCTATTTATGATCGCAGCAAGGAACCCATAATGGAAGCAGACTTTAAGTTGTTGGGGCGCTTGATAGAAAAGCGCCGTGAGGAGCGCGCTCAAAGGGCAAATGACAGCGGACAGGATAATTAATGGAGGCAGAGCGTTTTGTTATATCCTCTGCTGAGCCAAAAAATACTGTGGAAATTGGTAGAGTCGTTGGTCGCTTGCTTAAACCCGGCAACATTGTGTTGCTCTCCGGAGATCTAGGTGCCGGCAAAACGCAGCTAACAAAGGGTGTAGCTGAGGTTTTGGGCGTGGACGAGGTCATCACCAGTCCTACATTTAACATCATGTTTGAACATGTCTCCAAAAGTGGAGTTTTACTTAGGCATTTTGACTTATATCGTTTAAACGATGAAGTTGAGCTTGAAGACATCGACTACTTTGGCTTACTTGAAAGCGATGCTATCAGCGTGGTGGAGTGGGGCGATAAATATGCCGATTCGCTGCCACTGGATTATCTTAAAGTAGAATTTAAATATGATGAGGGTGTGGATACTTCAAGAATGCTGGAGCTTAGCGCTGTGGGCGAAAATAGCACAAGACTGCTGAAAGATTTGAAAAAGGCTTTGCATAACCAAATCCTGGAGAACACCGATGTCATCTAATCTGATTCTTGCATTTGACACAGCCAGCGACAATATAGCTTTGGCTGTAGGACGATCCGACGGCTTGACAGCTTCAAACGACCACCCGGCAATGCGTCAAGCAAATGTACAGCTTGTACCGTCAATAAACGTTCTCTTTGAGCAAGATGGGTTATCTAAGGCAAATATTTCAACGGTTGTTTGTGGGCTTGGACCGGGATCTTTTACCGGTGTGCGTATTGGGGTAGCTACGGCAAAAGGTATTGCACGTGGTTTGTCGGTGCCGCTATATGGAGTCTCAACATTGGATGCAGTGGCGTGGAGTGCCTGGAAAGCCGGCATTCGCGGCAAACTAGGTGTTGTTGCGGATGCAATGCGCGGCGAAGTTTATCCCGCTCGTTTTGATCTTACAGATGCCGGAGCGGCAAGGTTGGATTCTCACACAGTAGCTAAAGCCGATGTTGTCGCCGAGTCGTGGTTACATGAAAATGAACAGATGTTGCTTGTCGGAGACGGTTTAAAAAAATACGCAGAGCTCTTTTCCGATGCAGAGTCATCTCAGTTTGAACTGGGCGATCCTGAACTTTGGGTTCCAAAAGGCGAGGGTCTTTTGCTTGCTTTTGAGGATGACTGCGTAAAAGGCAAGCAAGGAACTGGTGACGCAGCTACACTGTTGCCCATTTATACAAGGCTCTCTGATGCCGAAGAAAACGAACGCAAGCGCTTAGCAAGCGGAGGGCAAATTGCTCAAGGAGCGTTAGTCGATGTGCCAAAAAGCGGAGTAGCTGACCCGGCAAGACTAGATGAAATCAGCTACAGACCAATGGCTATGGCTGATGTGACGCTGGTGGCACTACTGGAATCAGCCTCATTTTCAGCTACTTCAGCAATATCAGGAGAATGTTGGTCTGAGAGTTTGTTTGCCGATGAGCTTGGCAAAAAAGATCGCACTTGGTGGGTAGCGTATGTTGGCGATCAACTGGTTGGGTTTGCCGGAGGCTGGGTTGTGGATGGTGACATACAAATACTGGATGTGGCTATAGCGGCAACGCACAAAAGACGCGGCATTGCCTACGAGCTGCTTGAGCGCGTAATGAAAGACGGACAAGACCTGGGTGCCCTAACAGCATCTTTAGAGGTGCGCGAGTCAAACAAAGCAGCGATAGCTCTATACGAACAGCTGGGATTTGATCGTTTGGGGCTGCGACCAAACTACTATTCGCCAGCCACAGCCGGCGATGATACCCAACGCGAAGCAGCTGTCGTAATGCAGAAAAGCCTAACAGCAGAGCTCTCCCCTTGTCACGGTACCACGATAATTCCCGCAAAAGCGGGAAACCATGATTGCATGAATCATGCAGCAATGGATTCCCGCCTTTGCGGGAATGACAGGGAGGGATATGTTGATGGCAAAAATGGCCACCCCGCACCTCCTGACGATGTCGCTGCGCATTATCACCCAACTATCTTAGGCATTGAGACCTCTTGCGACGAGACTGCTGCTGCGGTCATAAACGGAGAAGGCAAGCTGCTCTCTAACACCATAGCCAGCNNATTGCCTCGCGCAAACACACCGAAGCCATTGTTGGCGTAGTAGACACTGCGCTTGAGCAGGCAAGCATAAGCAGTTGGCAGCAACTCGATGCTTTGGCAGTGACTTACGCGCCGGGGCTGATAGGAGCCTTAGTGGTAGGCGTAGCTTTTGCTAAGGGTCTTTCATGGGCGACCGATTTGCCATTAATTCGTGTAAACCACCTGGAAGGGCATATCTATGCCAACCGCTTCGTTGACGATAAAGCCGCAAGCGANNAAAACCGCCATTTATTATCGCACTGCTCAGCGGTGGTCATACCATGCTGGTGCACGTGTGCGGCTGGGGCGACTACCACATATTAGGACAGTCTCTCGATGACGCAGCGGGAGAGACCTTCGATAAGGTTGCAAAAGCTTTGGGTCTTGGCTATCCCGGCGGACCGATAATCTCAAACCTTGCTGCTCAGGGTAATCCAAAGGCAATAATTTTTCCTCGTGCGCTTCTACATAGTCATGATTACCAGTTTTCGCTCTCCGGACTTAAAACTGCGGTCATCACCTACATACGCAAAGAGCAAGAAGCAGGCAGTGACATGAACGTTAACGATGTAGCAGCATCGTTTCAGCAGGCGGTAATAGATGTTCAAGTTGTTAAAGGTTTAAAAGCGCTGGAAGAAACAGGCTGCACAACTTTTTGTATGGGTGGAGGAGTTGCAGCAAACAGGGCGCTGCGTGAAGCTTATAAACAAGCAATGGAAGCCAAAGGCATCAATGTAATTTATCCGCCGGCCAACGCCTGCACAGACAACGCCGCTATGATTGCACTGGTGGCCATAGACCGCTACCTGGACAAAAACTTTATGAACCCGGACGGCGATGCTCACGCTCAAGCAGATCTGGAGCAAGCGTACTAGAGGAGCAAGTGCGCATTAGCGCACATTGCATAAACCAATATAAATAACCTCGCGTTTCTTCCCATTTCTGCCAAATCTAAGGGGTGGGCTCATTCTCCCAAGCTATCATGGTCACTGAGTCGCCGGGATGGATCTTTGTCCAGCCCTTGGGGGTTATAGTGGAGCCGTCCTCTCGGACAATGTTTACTATCAATGAGTTGTCGGGGAGCTCTAAGTCTTTGATTAACTTATTCGCCCATTCATCTTTGTCGCCAATAATGTGCTCTGAAATTTGAGCATTGTCGTCTTTGGTGTACGCTTCTCCGGTCATGACCAATATGTCGTCTTCAAGTATCACGGTGTCGCCATTTGGTGCGATCGTTTGAGAATCTCGCTTTATTAATACGATTAAACTCTCTTGTCCGATCTCGAGATCTTTTAGCGCTTTGCCTACCCAGTCGTGGCTTGGGCTCATTTTCATTTTGAGAAAAGCCTGCTCAGATTGTTCTTGGAAGTCTGTAAATGAAAGCATGATGTCGGTCTCGGTGTCTATCATGTCCAGGCGCTTTGCAACCTGCTCTACAAATGTGCCTTGTATAGCAATCGAGAATAGAGCCGTTAGAGCGACGATAGAAAACACATCATTCTGCAAAATAATTCCACTGGAAATCGCCATCAAAGCAAATACCAATGAGGCTGCTCCGCGAACGCCCACCCATGAAATCAACAATCCTTGTTTTATAGGATTTTTCCAGGGCAGATAAACCATAAAAACTGCTAAGGGTCTTGCGATAAGTAAAATGAACAAGGAAAGTATGATGGCCGGAACAAGAACGTTCCAAAGGCTGAAGATGTTGGTCAATAGCCCCAACAAGAAGAACACGATAATCTGAGCAAACCAGTCGATACTGTCAAAGAAGTGCACCAAATGCACTCTGTTGGGAATATTTGAATTGCCCATTATGATACCGCAAAGAAATGCTGCCAAGTAACCATTTCCATTAAACTGCGTAGCCAAGGCGTAGGTTAAAACTGCAACCCCAAAGACAAAAACCATATCCATGCCATCCGGGAAATGTTTGGCAAAGCGTCTAAGCAAAGGAATGGCGGCAAATGCAATAACAACGCCAACAGCTATGCCAATTCCCAGTTGCTGAGCAATTAGCAGTGGAACATCGAGCAACGAACCACCCTGCATGATGAGCAACGCAATAAGCGTTAACGTGTAAGCAGTTGGGTCGTTGCTGCCGCTTTCTATTTCCAAGGCACCAACTGTATTGTATCTAAGGTTGAGTTTCTTGCTGCGAAGCAAGGAGAAAAGCGCGGCGGCATCGGTACAGCTGATCACCGAACCAAGGAAAAACGCTTCCGTCCAAGCAAAGCCAAATGCAAAGTGCACAAAGACCGTAACCGCGCCAGCGGTAACGCAAACGCCAAGCGAAGACAACAAGCCACCTTTAAGAGCAACAGGACGAGCCGTTTTCCAGTTGGTGCCAAATCCTCCATAAAACATTACAAAGATCAGTGCCGCAGTACCAATATTTTGAGCGATATCTGTTCTAATGAGCGCTTGATCGATCGGCAACGCGCCGGCAATAATTCCAAGCACCAAAAAGATAAGCAACGAAGGAATGCCAAAGCGATGAATAAATTGTCCAAATGTGATGCAGAGCAACAAAATTACTGCACCAAAGATCAAAGCAAGGGCCAAAAGCAAACTCCTTTGTTATTCTCTATAGTTGTTACACATCAAAAACATGCACACCAGCGATGCAATCTTCTGCGCTATAATGTTTAGCGCTCTTATCGACAGGGCTGGTTTATATCATTCTACCTGATAACTGGGGATGCTAGGGATTAATGCTTTCATTTGAACATGTTTCATATCGATATCCCGGTGCCGCCGATCTGGCACTTGAGGATGTTTCGTTTACTGTCTCTCCCGGAGAGCATGTTGTTTTGCTTGGTGCAAACGGCTCGGGGAAGTCGACAATTGCCAAGCTAACGAACGGACTACTCTTGCCCAATGAAGGTGAAATTCGTGTAGGTGATATGACAACAGCCCAAAAAGCAACTATCAGAAAGCTTAGATCTCATGTAGGTGTTGTTGTTCAAGACCCGGACAATCAGATAATAAGCACCACGGTTTTGGACGAGCTCGCCTTTGGTCCGGAGAACTTAGGGCTAGAAAGAGAAGACATTCTCAACCGCATACAAAAAGCAATAAGCGCTCTTGGACTTGAGGGGTTTGAGGAGCGCGACCCCAACTCGCTAAGTGGTGGCGAGAAACAACGTGTTGTTATTGCCGGCATGTTAGCTATGAACCCAACATATATGGTTTTTGACGAGCCAACTTCGAGGCTTGATCGTAAAGGGCGCGCAGAGGTGCGAAACGCCATAAACAATCTTAACGCCAGCGGACACGGGATACTCCATATAACACATGATCTGACATTTTGCAGAGAAGCGCACAAGATACTGGTGCTAAAAGGTGGTTGCTTGGTTTATGCCGGTCATCCGGGTTCCTTGCTTAACAACGACCAACTTTTGGGTGCTTTTGGCCTTAAGGTAGACAGCAACCAACAACGCAGTCAAATATCCGGCAATAGCGGCCTTTTAGATACTTTGAGACCGGTCACTGCGCCGGATCGCCGAAGCAATAGAGGCGGAGTATTTCCTTCGCTTTACCTTAACAATGTGCATTTTACTTATGGTGAAAACACCGCCTACGAGCAAGAAGTGCTAAAAGGTGTTAATTTAGATGTGGGGCCGGGAAGTTATACATTGATTTCCGGCCAGACCGGCTCGGGCAAATCAACACTTCTCAGAGTTTTGGCAGGACTACTTAAGCCACATATGGGAACAGCCACTTTTTCTGATGGTTCGAAGATATTTCCCAGTGCTGTCGGAATAGTATTTCAAAACCCCGAAAGCCAGATATTTGCTCAAACTGTAGAAGACGAGATTGCTTTTGGACCAAAAAATCTGGGGCTTTTACCCTCAAAAGAGGTACGCGGAAACATAGTCCGAGAAGCACTTGATGCTGTAGGGTTAGATCCAAAGGCATTTTTCTCACGCTCGCCATTTACTCTTTCCGGTGGAGAAATGCATCGTGTTGCGATCGCCAGCATACTTGCCATGCGACCAACATTTTTGCTACTGGATGAACCTACTGCCGGCTTAGATGCAATGGGCAGAGCTTTTATCCACAACATGATCGAGCAGATGGTACATGCGACTACGGGAGTGATAGTGGTCTCTCATGAAGTAGAAGAGTTTGAGCCTCGGGTTCAGGCGCATCTGGTGCTTAGGGAGGGTCGCTTATGGCGCTTGTAGTTCCCTTGGGGCAGTATGTTCCCGGAACAAGCATTCTGCATCGTCTGGATGCACGCATGAAGCTGCTTTTGCTTTTAGCCTTTGCGATAGCAATATTTATTTCCGGTTGGGTTGGGTTGCTGCTTTTTACTGCTGCAATTATCGGCTTATTTGTGGCCGCTGAGATTCCGGTAAGAATGGCTTTTCGCGGTTTAAAACCAATTCTCATACTGCTGACCTTTACCTTCTTGGCCAATACTATAACTTTTAGCGCTCTGCCGGCAAGCGAAGTGGCTTACGCAGAGCTGGGTCCGTACATGGTGCCACAGAGTATTTCGTGGATAGGATCATTTGGCATCAAGCCAATAGGAGCATTGAACGGATTATACTTTGCCTTACGCATAATCTTGCTGGTCTGTGCAACATCTCTACTTACCTACACCACTTCAATTGTGGCTTTGACTGATGCTTTAGTAACTTTGATGAGACCACTTGCAAAGATTAAGGTTCCTGTCGAAGACATTGCAACTATGTTTTCGATAGCCCTTAGGTTTATTCCCATAACGGCGCAGGAAGCAGAGCGGATCATGGTTTCGCAAAGCGCCAGAGGTGCGATTTTTAATCAGGGTGGACCTTATAAACGCGTTAAAGCTTGGTTTCCTGTGATGGTTCCGTTGTTTGTTAGTTTGTTCAGACGGGCGGATGAAATTGCTGGCGCAATGGAAACGCGTTGCTACATTGGCAAAGGTCGAACTCACTTAAGACAACATAAGCTAAACGAGATTGATCTTGCCGTCGGACTTATAGGCACGTTTACCCTTATTATTGTGGGTATTCTGCTCTAATGCCCTTCGGTACTGATAGTATGTAATACGCAAGATAAAAGCCCATTAAAAGCTTGGCAGTGCAAAATCTGTTAAGTGGATAACTGTTCAACAGAGCAAAAGATCGTCTCGATCGACTGCCTAAAATGACACATTGTTGGTAGCCAGTTTAAAGGAGAAGTTGATGCAAAACCCCATTATTAAGCGTGCTTTGATATCGGTCACAGACAAGTCCGGAGTTGTCCAGTTTGCCAAGACTTTGGCAGAAGAGTTTGGCGTAGAGATAGTTTCTACCGGAGGTACAGCCAGAGCTATTGAGGAGGCCGGAGTAAGCGTTAGACCAATCGATGATCTTACCGGGTTTCCCGAGATGATGGACGGTCGCGTAAAGACCTTGCACCCACGAGTTCATGGCGGACTATTGGCTCGTCGTGATCTGGATTCGCATATGGATGCAGCCAATGAGCATGGTATTGGCATGATCGATATGGTAGTTGTGAATCTTTACGCTTTTGAGGCAACAGTAGCAAAACCGGGTGTGACTTTTGCTGAAGCGATCGAAAACATTGATATAGGCGGGCCTTCAATGCTTCGTAGTGCGGCAAAAAATCACGACTCTGTAACAGTGGTCACTTCTCCACAAAGCTACGACAATATTATCGCCGAGATGCGCAACAACAACGGTAGTACCACTCACGAAACACGTCGTCGGCTGGCGCTTGAGGTATTTAAGCTCACCAGCGCTTATGACAACGCGATCTTCAATTGGATAAACGGACAAGTTGGCGAAACTGCTACCGGTAAAGCGTATCCAAGCAACCAACGCCTGTTTATGAGCAAAGTAAGCGATCTTAGATATGGCGAGAACCCTCATCAAAAAGCCGCATTTTATCTAAACCCATTGGGCAACATTGAATCTTTAAATAGTTTGGGAGTTGCAGACTTTAACCCTGATTATCAGCTGGCTAATGCCCAAAAACTTCAAGGCAAAGAGCTCTCGTACAACAATTATCTCGATCTTGATGCTGCTTGGAGCGCCGTAAGGGAATTCGATGAGCCAACATGTGTGATCGTTAAGCACCTGACGCCGTGCGGCATTGCCAGTCATGATGACATTACGGTTGCCTATCAACGCGCACATGATGTTGATAAAGTGAGTGCTTTTGGCGGTGTCATGGCATTTAACCGACCGGTGCCGGGGTCGCTGGTAGAGGCAATTTACGCCAATGGACAGTTCATCGAAGCTGTCATTGCGCCTAAATATGAAGAAGCTGCTGTAGAGCTATTTAAGGAAAAAGAGAACGCACGCATTCTGGAGACCGGCGGCATCAATGCGCTAGGTTTTCAGATAGACTATCGCAGTGTTGAAGGTGGCATGCTGGCCATGACCGCTGATATGGTTGCGGAGGATCCTGCAGACTTTAGAGTGCCAAGTAAGCGTCAACCAACTTCAGAAGAGATGCAATCGCTGATCTTTGCATGGAAAGCATGCAAGTCTGTGAAGTCCAATGCCATAGTTATTGCACTTGACAGCACAACAGTAGGCTGTGGAGCCGGGCAACCAAATCGCGTTAACTCCGCAAAGATAGCCGTAGAGCAAGCAGGCGAAAAGGCCAAGGGTGCAGTTGCCGCGTCCGACGCATTTATGCCTTTTGCAGATTCGCTCGAAGTGCTTATAGCTGCCGGTGTCACTGCGGTGATACAGCCGGGAGGATCAATACGCGATGAGGAAGTAATTGCTGCGGCGGACAAGGCAGACGTTGCCATTGTATTTACAGGTCATAGGCATTTTAGACATTAAGGGAAATTAATGAGCGAAGAGTTAGCAAAAACCAATACGGCAGACATGGTGGATGAGGAATCCGGCGAGGCTGTATTATCAAGTGAGGCGATCATTCTTAGGTGGCGTATACATAAGGGTGAGTTATCACTAAGAAGACGTCATTTTAGGGCGTTGGATGAGCTGGAGCTACCAAGACCACTAAGAGGATGGATATTTGAGCGTCTGGAGTGGGCGATCGCTAACATGCTCCATCAAGGTACTGAAGCAGTATTGGTTTTGAGCATCGATCCGAAAAGTGAGGTAACTATCTCTCTTGACGAATTAAGCGAAGCGCCAAGCTTAAGTTTTGAAGATCTGATAGAAGAAGACGGCTTTGTTATTGGTGTTCAAAAATACGGCAAGATAATAGATGGAACCATTTGGGTCGAGCGCGATGATACATTATATGCAAGTATAATTAAGCTAAATAGCGCTACTGACACTTTAGCGCGTGATCTCGCCGAAACACTGAAAATATCTGCGATAATAGAACGGCAAAGAGTTACCGACATCAAAGACAGTGGTGTCTTTTTGATCTCAGACGAATTTGGCTTTGTGCCGGTGCAGTGGGGGTCTGATAACAGCAACCCGTTATCGTTAAAACTTAAGGACTGCTTTTTGCGCCTTTGGCAATAGAGCAAGTAAAACGTTAAGGGGTGGGTATACGGAGAAGCAGACTGACAAGCATAACAACAGGTCAAAAGAGTTGTTATGCTTGGATGTTTGTCAAAGGATTAACGGGAGGATACTAACAAGTGTCCGCAGGCAGGGAGAGACATAGCAGTAAGTCAGCTTTGCACAGTAGGGTCATTAGACATGTCATAATTGTTGTGAGTAGTCTTATCCTTATAGGCTTGGCTTTCTTAATTACTATGCAAAGCACATTAAATCCATGGAGTATTCACTATCCGGGATCAGATTCATCGCTGTATGTTTATGCAGGCACGCAGATTCTTGACGGAATAATACCATACAGAGACATGCTTACATCCAATGGTCCTGTGGTCTTTTTGATTAACACCGCCGGGTATATGTTTGGCGGCCTGCATGGTATTTGGTATTTTGAATTCATCTTTCTTTCGGCAACATTTTTGGTCTTGTTCTATTCGCTGACTCAACACATTGGGCCGTTAAGCTCTTTTACAGTCTGCGCAACTATTGCTTTTATCTTGCCGTCGCTTTTTGAGGGCGGCAACCACATAGAGCTATACACTTTGTTCTTCCAAGCCATCGGTCTGGCCGGATTTTTGAACTACTTTAAACGACAAGAATTCACACTGCTGAGTGTTTATATGATTGGGATTGGAGCAGCGCTGGCGTTTTTTACCAAGCCTTTTACACTGCTGTTTTGGACACCATTTTTCTTCATTGCATTGATAAGAGTGCTTTACACAGAAGGACTTTATACGGCTTTTACGAGAATGCTCACGATACTTATTGGGTTCTTTATCCCATTTGTCCTTGTCATACCTTGGCTAAATATTAATAATGCACTGGAGAGCTGNNGTTTTAACCAAATGCTTTTTTTGTATGTTGATTACGTTTCATTAATATCAATGCAAACAAAAATAGACACCTTAATAGTTTTGGTTTCAAGCTTTCCTTTTGTGCTTATGGTGTTTATTACACTGGCTGCTTTCATAAAGATGGCAATTGTCAGGTTTAAGCCCTACACAGAGATCAAAAGAGTCAATGTGTCTTTAGATGATGTAAGAGAACCTGTAAATAAAGCAACGAGAAAGCTGGATAAAACTGAATTTCCTTTTGGCCCGGCAACGCCGCTTTTGATGATTGCAAACCTTTTAGCTGCTGCACTCTTATTTGTGACCATGGCAATTACGGCAGACCAAAGCAATCATATTTTAATGCAAGCTATAATCTGCCTTGTTGTTCCGCTTGCGTATGTTGTGCAGTTCTTCATAAAGTCAATATATGCAAAAAATGCGCTCAGAGGCATAACAAGCGGGGCATTAATAGTGCTGTTGATAGCATTTATTTGGTTTCCGGGAGCAATTACTTCTGTAGAACACTCTCAGGCAGCGCGTGGGCATAATGCAGAATTGCGCCAGCAAGAAGAACTGATCTCAGCAATTAAAGCAAGCAGAGCGCAGAGCAATCAAGAAGATGATCAAGTTGATGAGCCTATGGTCGTATTTGGCAGTAACTGTTGGGTATACACGGCAACAGATTCTTATTCTGCAACCAGATATGCCTATCAAAAGTTCAGTCAGAGTTTTGGAACAAATCTAAATGAAGATTTTTATCGGCAGATAGGAATCGCAGGAAATACTACTGACCAACTGCTCTTAGCAGGACGAAAACAAGATGGACTGATCGACCAATTTCCTCAGCTGAGTGAATATGAATTAATATTTCAAAACGACAGCTATGTGTTGTATCGCAAAAGTGGAATAATAGTTGAACAAACTGTAGAAGATGTTCCCGCGCAGTAGAGAGTATTTATGCGAATAGATTTTTCACCACCAGATATCAATGAGTCTGATATTTTGGCCGTTACGCAAGCCTTGCGCAGCGGTTGGATTACTACCGGACCTAAGACCAAAGAGTTTGAGCGCGAGCTGGCAACTTGGTGTCAAACATCACAAGTGGCTTGTCTAAGCTCGGCAACAGCGGCTATGGAGTGTGGGCTGCGACTACTTGACATTGGTTCGGGAGATGAGGTGATTACCTCGGCATATACCTACACGGCTTCTGCTAGTGTGGTTTGTCATGTTGGAGCAACCTTAGTTTTGGTAGATACCGCACCGGGTAGCTATGAGATGGACTACGATAAACTGGCGCATGCTATAACACCGCGTACAAAAGCGATTATCCCTGTGGATATTGCCGGGGTAATGTGTGACTACGACAGACTTTTTGCAGCTGTTGATAGTGCGAAAGCCATGTATAGCCCCAAAGCAAATACGCTGCAAGAAGCATTTGATCGTGTTGTGGTATTGGCCGACGGCGCACATTCATTTGGTGCGACATATAAGAAAAGCCCCAGTGGCTCTGTTGCTGATCTTACTTCTTTTAGCTTTCATGCGGTAAAGAACTTAACCACTGCAGAAGGTGGGGCACTTACTTGGAAACAACGTGATGGCTTGGATGATGATCTGCTCTACAAAAAGATTATGCAAATGTCGCTGCACGGTCAAGACAAAGATGCGCTAGCCAAAAACAAAGCCGGAGCTTGGGAGTATGACATAATTGCTCCACTTTATAAGTGCAATATGACCGATGTTTCTGCGTCTTTAGGTCTGTCTCAGCTGGGGCGATACAAAGAGCTGTTAGCCAGGCGCAGACAGATTATTGAAAAGTATGCCTCAGGATTAGCAGAGCTTAATGTAGAACTGCTCAAGCATTACGAAAATGACGATGAAAGTGTTGCAGTTGCTAATGAAAGATCTGCCGGTAACTCCAGCGGACACCTGTGCATGGTTCAGCTTACGGGGGTTACACAAGCCTTTCGTAACATGTTCATAGAGCGCATGGCTGCAAGAGATGTGGTCTGTAATGTTCACTATAAACCTCTGCCACTGCTAACAGCCTACAAGAATCTTGGTTTTAAAATTGACGATTATCCTAACGCACATACACACTTTAAAACGCAGGTAACTTTGCCGCTGCATACAAAACTAAGTGATGTTCAGATCAACTATGTTATACAGTCGTTCAAAGATGCGTACGAGGAGTGTGTTTTAAGCGGTGTATAAGCACGTAATCAAGCGAGCACTTGATCTTTTGCTTGGCATCATTGCTGCTCCTTTTATAGGAATTGCATGTATGATCATTGCGCCAATGGTTTACTTAGAAGACAAAGGACCGGTGTTTTATAACGCACCCAGAGTAGGTAAAGATCGTCGCTTGTTTAAGATGTATAAGTTTCGTACCATGCGTGTAAATGCGCCTGATCTGAAGATGGCGGACGGCTCAACCTACAATGGGCCGGATGATCCGCGCGTTACTAAGATCGGCGCCTTTTTGCGCAAGACCAGTCTTGATGAGATACCGCAAATCCTCAATATTTTAAAAGGGGATATGAGTTTTATTGGTCCTAGGCCTGATCTTGAGAATGAGGTAGCTTTATATTTTCCGGGTGAGGAAAAGAAGCTTTTGGTAAAGCCGGGAATATCGGGATATGCCCAAGTGTATGGGCGCAATGCCATTGCCTGGCATGACCGCATAGCGCTTGACCTTGTCTATATTGAGAAGCAGAGTTTTTTGCTGGATGTAAAGATCTTCTTTAAAACATTTGCTGTTGTTTTGATGCAAGAAGGCGTATTTATCAGCGAGGAAGAGGGGGATGCCGGCACCGGGTTTAAGTCGATAGAGCTGCTTTCCTTGGTTGTCGTTGCTCAAAATGCCGACTCGGTAATTACAGACCTGCTTAACGACATAGCTATGCAGGATTTTCCTCTGGATAAGATTGAGTTGATCCTTGTTGATAGTATGTCAGACGATAACACAAAGCAGCTGTTTAATGAGTTTTCTCAAAGCCAAAATGAGTTTAAAAAGGTTGTCGTTTTGGACAATCCGGGAAAATTTTTGCCACATGGCTGCAATGTTGCGCTTAAGGTTTATAAAGGTGATGTGTTTTTGCGTGTAGATGCTCACGCGAGGATTCCGCAGGATTTTGCGCGTAAGAATGTAGAGTTTTTAGAGACCGGGCAATATGCTTGTGGCGGTGTGCGTCCCGTTGTGCTTAAAAAGCCAACAGCTTGGGGCAAAGCACTTTTGCTTGCCGAAGAATCAGTGTTTGGCAGCAGCCCGGCGCAGTATCGGCGAGGTCTCGCAAAAGACGATTCCGGGCAGAAAAAAGCGCATTCCATAGAAGTAAAATCAGTGTTTCGTGGTGCGTATCGTCGAGAGGTCTTTGATGAAGTAGGACTATACAATGAACAGCTCAAGCGCACCGAAGACAACGATATGAGTTATCGCATCAGGCAAGCGGGCTATAAGATATACATGGATCCCTCCATCAGATCCGAACACTTTTTACGTGGCTCACTTAGGCAAATGCTGGCGCAAAAAGCCGGAAACGGCTATTGGGTAGGACGCACACTGTTTGTCTCTCCCAAATGCATCAGCACTTTCAGTTACGTTCCACTAGTTTTTGTGCTGGCGATCACTTTGGGTGCTGTCTTAGGGCTGTTGTTGAGCTGGTACCCACTAATAGCGCTGGGATGCTTATACGCGGCAGTAGCTATCGCAGTCTCGATCAAAGCGGTTGTTGCGGCGGACAGCAAAAACATCTTTATGCTGTTACTGCCTTTTGTGTTTTTACTCATGCATCTAGCATACGGAGTTTGTATGTTTGGGGGGATAGTGGTAGGAGCGATTCGCAGGGTCATCTAAAAAGCTTACTCCATAAGAACCTAGTCAACAACACTGGGCCGCCTATTTTGAAGATGCGTTTGATTTTGCCGCTATTGCCACGACCGGATTTTAAGCGCTCCTTGTGATAGTTTTCGGGAGAAGCCAAAATACTTTCTAACTCCATGCGATCCCATTTATCAAGAAGTGACCAATCCAGATAGCCCTTATCTAGCATGGCTTGCATCTCACGAGCATACAAAAGTAAAAACTCAAACTGAAACTCTTCGTCTAAGCGCTCGTAGTTCCACAGGTAAGTACGATTGCGCATCTTGGCTAAAACAGCATTTAACCAAGGGGCTCTAAGCCCTTTTTCGTCGATGTAGCGATCCATCTCCGCATGTTCATCACAAACGCAATACGCCTTGCCGATCGAGTTGATTGAAGAGCCGATATTGTCTTGCCGATAGTAGATGATCTCTTCTCCGAGGAAGTAAACTTTTGAAGCACAGACCCACACCTTGAAGTTAAAGGATGCGTCTTGATATGAAGCTCCGGGGGTTTCTAAGAAACGGATGTTGTTTTCTCGCAAGAAATCAAGGCGATATAAGGCAGACCACAACGATGGTGCCAAGTGAAACACCTCATGCTGCACTTGAGGATTAACCACTTGATTGGCCTGCTTATGAGGCACCAAATCATGATGGCGCTTTCTTTTTGGTGGACCCGACCAATATAAAAAGCAGTTAGCCTTAACAAGCTCAACACTGTGAGCTTCCATGAGACCCAGTAAACGTTCAAGTGCGTCCGGTGTAAAAAAATCGTCCGACTCTAAGATCGCAAGATACTTGCCTTGAGCTGCGTCTAAGCCGCGATTCATCGAGGCTCCATAGCCGGAATTAGGCTTATCAATTACGCGAAAACGTTTGTCAATATGCAGATATTTATCTATAATTTCGCGAGAGTTATCTGTAGAGCCATCATTGATACATATAACTTCAAAGTTGGTAAATGTTTGGGCAAGTAAAGAATCAAGACACTCTTCAAGGTAGTCTTGAACATTATAAACGGGCACCAAAACGGATATAAGTGAACGTTGAGGCTCAGACATAAAGTTACTCCAAGTTGATTACAAACCTGCTAAGGAAGACCCACAAGCAACTAATCGGTACTTCCTTAAGCATTTTAGCATGATACAATTTACTAATCTGAACAGGAGGTATTTTAGGTAATGAACTTCCGTCTTAGCGGCAGAACTGTGTTTCTTGTCATTTGGGATGTTGTTGCAGTATATGCGGCACTTATAATAGCGACTCTTGGAACCAGACAAGAAGCCGATGTATTTGCTGATACGACAGACTGGGTATTTCTTTTTGGCATCGTTGCGCTCGTTCATATCGGTGCATTCATTATCTTTAGACTCTATAACAATCTTTGGGAATATGCCAGCGTAAACGAGGTGCTGCAGATCGTTTACGCAACAATCATTGCAATGCCGATTGCAGCGGCGATTCATTTTGTTGCCGGCGAACGTTTGCCTTTTAGGGTGTATATAGTAGCGTGGTTTGTACTTTTGGTACTTGTAGGAGTGTCGCGATTCTTCTTTAGATACTGGCGAGTGGGCAGAAAGAAATCTGAGCAAGCGCCGTTTGCGATAATACGCAGAAGAACCTTGGTGATAGGTGCCGGCGAGACCGGATCTCTCACCATTAAACGTATGCTGGATGGCGATTACGCCATGCAAGGAGATCCTGTTGCTGCTGTTGATGATGATCCCGCAAAACGCGGAATGCGTATTCATAAGGTCAAGGTAGTTGGCGGCACCGATATGATCTTGGATCTGGTCAAAACCTACAATATTGAACAAATCGTTGTTGCCATTCCGTCTGCTACGCCTGATCAGCGCAAACGCATTTACGACATCTGCATTCAAACAGATTGTCGCCTACTCACTTTGCCAAATGTACGAGACCTTAGAATGGATGAGTTGGATGACGTGCGGCTAAGAGAAGTTGAACTTGTCGATCTGCTCAGTCGTGATGAGGTTAAGCTAAACGAGCGCATGGTTGCCGGATATCTGGCCGGTAAAAAGATCCTAATTACCGGCGGCGGCGGCTCTATAGGGTCTGAGCTAGCACGACAAATTGCAACCGTGGCTCCCAGTCAAATCGTAATTTTTGACATCTACGAAAACACTGCATACGAGCTTGAGCTGGAGATGCGCGATAAATATGTCGATATAGAGTTTCACGTGGAAATTGGATCGGTGCGAGAAAAGGAAAGACTTGAGACTTTGTTCAGTCAGTATCAGCCCGATGTGGTTTTCCATGCTGCAGCGCACAAACATGTGCCGTTGATGGAAGCCAATCCACGCGAAGCGGTTCTGAACAACATTTTTGGTACCTTGGCAACTGCACAGGTAGCGCATGAGCACAACGTTGGAAGTTTCGTATTTATCTCAACAGACAAGGCTGTTAATCCCACTTCTGTTATGGGTGCTACAAAACGTATGGGTGAGATGATTATTCAACATTACGCGCAGTTATCCAAAACATGTTTTTCTGCAGTACGCTTTGGCAATGTCTTGGGTTCGCACGGCAGCGTAGTGCCTATGTTTAAGCGCCAAATTGAAGAAGGCGGACCTATCACTATTACAGACCCGGAGGTCGCGCGTTATTTCATGACTATCCCGGAGGCTTCGCGTTTGGTGCTTCAAGCCGGAAGTATGGCTAAAGGCGGAGAGATATTCATTCTCGAGATGGGCGAGCAAATAAAGATCGTTGATCTGGCTCGTAAGCTTATTCGCTTATCGGGACTTCGTCCTGATGTTGATATTGAGATCAAGTATGTAGGTCTTAGGCCCGGCGAAAAACTTTACGAAGAACTATTTATGGATGAAGAAACAACAGCAAAGACGCAAACTAAAGGAGTGTTGGTCTCAACAAGAAAAACGCAAGTTCCAAAGGAGTTGATAGACAACTTAGAAGCAGTCAAGAATTGNNCACTCAAGAATTGTTTAGACTTAGACACATCGGATATAATTGCATGCTTAGTGAAGCAGGTTCCAACCTACGAGCCCGATGAGAACCAGGCATATTACGGAGAAGCTTAATGGCACTTACGGCCAACACAAGCCTCAAAAAAGATCTCTTTATTTTGAGGCAGCTGATATCTAAAGACTTTAAACTAAAATACCGACGCAGTGTTCTCGGTATCATTTGGAGTGTTTTAAATCCTCTATTAATGATGCTCGTGATTAATGCGGTATTCTCATTCATCTTCCGCTTTGACATCGTGAATTTCCCCGTATATTTAATACTGGGGTTGACCTTGTTCAATTTGATGGCAAACTCAACTTCTGCGGCGGTGACTTCGATAATAGGAGCAGCGTCACTGATAAAAAAGATCCGTGTAAACAAGCTGTTGTTTCCTATAGAAACGGTCTTGTTTGAGCTTGTTAACTATGGACTATCCCTTATTGCCGTTGCGGCAGTTATGATCTTTTGGGCAAACCCGACAATTGTTCCTACATTAAATCTGCTTTTTCTTCCTCTCTTATTAGTTTACATGGTGATATTTTGCACGGGGCTCAGTTTGTTGCTATCGTCTCTTGCAGTGTTTTTTCGCGACGTAATACATCTTTGGAACGTTGTGATAATTGCCTGGACATACGTGACACCTCTCTTTTATCCGATTGATCTTTTAGCGCCTTGGATGAAGGCAATTATGCAATTTAACCCGATGTATCACTTCGTTACTTATCTTAGAGAGATAGCTTTGTGGGGAAACAATCCCGGATTAATGGAAAACTTAATCTGCCTGGGCATGGCACTGCTCACATTTGCTGTGGGGTTGCTGGTATTTAAGAGAACAGAGAGGAAGTTTATCCTTTATGTATAAGGAAGCGTTTCCCAAAGACAGCGAGACAAACACTTCTTACAGTTCTTTAGAAGACATGATCGTTTTGGAAAACGTGAGCATGGTCTTTAATATAGCCAACGAACAATTGAACAACCTCAAAGAATACTTCATTAAACTTGTGAGACGAGAGTTGTTCTTTAAGGAGTTCTTGGCGTTAAAAAACATTTCACTCACCGTAAAAAAGGGTGATGTTATGGGTATCGTTGGCGTAAACGGCTCCGGGAAATCCACTCTTTTAAAGATTATTGCCGGCGTGTTAGAGCCCAGCTCGGGAACGTGTACAACAAAGGGGATCATAGCTCCGCTCATAGAACTAGGCGCCGGTTTTGACTTTGAGCTATCAGCCAGAGAAAACATCTACCTTAACGGTTCGTTGCTTGGCTACAGCAGAGAGTTTATTAACCAGCATTTCGATGAGATCGTAGAGTTTTCCGAGGTAGGAGAGTTCTTAGATCTGCCAATGAAGAATTACTCGTCCGGCATGGTAGCACGCATCGCATTTTCTATCGCGACAGTGATCGTTCCTGATGTTTTGATAGTTGACGAGACTCTTGCGGTGGGAGACATGTTCTTTCAAGAAAAGTGCGAAGCAAGGATCAAAGAGCTGATTGAAAGCAACGAGACTACAGTTTTATTTGTGTCTCATGATATAGTACAGGTAGAGAGAATATGTAAAAAGGCGATCTGGATAGATCATGGCGAAGAAAAAATGCAAGGCACAACACTGGAGGTATGCGAGGCGTATCGTTTAAGTCACGGCAACTAACCCAAAGCACCGGGAAACTAATACTATGGGGGAATGCACCTTGGGTAGCAACATAAAAATGAGGGCTAATAAAACAGAAAGAGGAGAATATGAAAACCAATACGTTCCATTCAGGGAAGCTTGGTCGACGTTTTGGCAAGGCACTTATATCTTTTGCACTTGCAATACTGCTGGCAACCGGACTAATGCCTCTATCCGGGATTCAAGCCTTTGCCGCTGAGAAAGCGTCTCAGGAATCTCAGGAAAGCCAATCAACAAAGACAAACAAAGATCGGGCTTCGGACAAAAGCTCAGTAGAAAAGAAAAGTGATTCTACAGATGGCTCAAAGACCGATGACAAAGAATCAACCGAGAAATCAGCAGAGAATAAAAGCGATGTTAAAAACGTAGAATCCAAGAGCGAAAAGAGCGCAGAGAGCAAACTAAGCATAAACTCAGAGATCGCTTTGAGAGCCGTTAATGATCTCCCCGGAATATTTACAATATCTTCTGCTTTGAACAAAAAAATGCTGTTAGATATAGTTGGAGATTCTCAAAAAAACAAAGCAAAACTACAGCTGTCCACTGCTAACCACAATCCGGCACAGCGTTTTAGGTTTATGAAAAACTCAGACGGTACTTACAAGATACTAAATGTTAATTCAGGTAAGTTCTTAGAAGTTGGTGGCGGTGTGGTAAAGGACGGAGCCGCTGTTTGGCAAAACAGCAGAAGATCAGCGAAGTCACAGAAGTGGTATGTGGAAAAGAGTACGGATGACAGCAAGCAATATCGCATTAGCTCAGCTTTAAATAGAGAGTACTGCCTTGATGTTCCTAATGGTTCAGCAAAAAAAGGCGCGATACTTCAGGTCTGTAAGAGCAATGACTCTAAAGGTCAGCGCTTTGTATTTAGCAACATAAAAAGGATTATAAAGAACGGTACATATGTTGTTGGATCTGCTCTGGGTGACAAAGTTCTTGATCTGGCTGGGTATTCTCCAAAAAATGGTGCCAATTACGATTTATGGGAAGCAAACAATGGTCTAAATCAGCGCTTTACTGTCACATATGATACTCAAACCGGTTATTACAGGTTTACCAATGTCCATTCCGGTAAACCTATGGAAGTTGCGGGTGGCAGCAATAAAAATGGCGCGAATGTTCAAAGCTATGCAAGAAATAACTCTAATGCTCAAAAGTGGACGATTGTAAGCGCGGGAGCAGGAAAGTATAGGATTATATCTGCGGTAAGCGGTTTGATGCTTAATGTAGACAACGCGAGTGATACTAATGGCGCAAACATTGAGGTGGCTAAGAGGAATAATTCAAACTCACAAATATGGATATTCTCCTCGAGCCTTTTGATCAACGAAGGAATATTTCACTTAAACACAATGTCCGGAAATAATCTTGACGTTTCAAATAATTCTACAGATGAGGGTACGCAGATTCAAATATATAAACCAAACACCAGTCCGGCTCAAAAATTTAAAGTTACTCATACAAAAAATGGGCTTTACTCAATTGAGTGCCTAAACTCAGGTCTGGTAGTTGCTCAAAACGAAAGTAACAATAATGTAATTCTTGTCAACTTTACAAATTCCGGATATCAATTGTGGAGACCGATTATTGCCGGAAATGGACGATTTTTCTTTAAGAACAAGGCCACAGGGCTAGTTTTAGATGTTGTTGGTGACGAAAAGCACTCCGGTGCAAACGTAGAAGCTGACAAAAAGAATAATGCCAGCTCTCAAAGATGGACGCTGGTAAAAACAGATGTTATCTCCGAAGGACTGTATGTTGTGCCCGCTGCGGCTGCGCCTAACATGGTATTGGATATTGGATATGCCTCAACTGAAGATCGTGCAGGTCTTCAGTTGTATGACAAGAACAATTCTATGGCTCAGACCTTCAGATTTACTAAGGTTAACGGTGGCTATTACCGCATAACAAATCTTAACTCGGCAAAAGCGCTTGAAGTTGTTGATGGATATATAAACTCAGCTAGCGGGCAAGGGCGTGTGCAGCAATTTAGTGTGGGCGCTGACAACAAGACATCTCAGCTTTGGCGAGTAGTTTATATAGGAAAAGGTCAGTTTAAAATGTACAGCGCTTGCGGTGACGGTAAGTCATGCTTAGACATTTCAAATGCAGCTTTTCAAAACGAAACGATCATACAGGTCTATAGAGAGAACAATTCACTGGCACAAAACTTCTTACTGCTGCCTTTTGGCAACATTGCTTACGAAAACGTCTCAATGACCGTTGATAATATGGTGTCGTGGCAAAAAGAAGGAAATCCTTACATTGACAGTGTTTCTACACAACACTTGCGAGACGTTATTGATCCGTCTGTGTCGATGTCAAACTACTATTATGCTGAACATGGTGTTACTTATACCAGTGGAGTTTATCAATTTGCAGATCTTCGAAGCACATCAGGTTTAACCGCAGCACAGCTAAACTCGATCATTTCAAATAATACACTGGGCAAAAGCGGGAAACTCAGAGGAATGGGTGCAGCCTTTATAACCGCCGCTAATACCTATAACTTAAACGAAAGCTATCTGTTGGCACACGCGGTACTAGAAAGCGGTTGGGGCACCTCGAACTTAGCAAAAGGCAATTACTACGATGGAAAGACTCCTATTAATGGGCGCAAGTATCCAAAGGGAACATACTACAACTTCTATGGTATTGGAGCGTACGACAGCAGCCCATTTTCCGGTGGTATGAGCTTGGCAATTCAAAACGGATGGAACTCACCAAGGAAAGCAATTGTGGGTGCTGCAAAGTGGATAGCCAACTACTATATATACAGCTCAAGTTATTCACAGCCCACATTGTATGCAATGAAATGGGATTATAAGCGAAGCAGCGATAATAGCACTTATGGATGGCATCAGTACGCTACAGACCATCTTTGGGCACGTAAGATCGCCAAGATTATGGGCGAGTTTTACAACGGTGTCGGCTATTCTCCAAGCCTTTATTACATAATTCCGCAGTACAAGTAGAGGAGAAAATAAAGACCGTCAGGTCGTGTGAGAGCGTTTCTCTGTTATTTATGCGAAGACTGGAATCCATTGCTGTAAGCTTTGTACGGCGATGGATTCTCACTTTTGTAGGAAAAGACACCCACTATTTGAAAACAACAAAGCGATAGAGAAAGAAATTCCAGCAAACGATGCAGGCCATGGTAATAACTTTAGCCAGCATCGAATTTGTGCCATTGTTTAGGAGAAATACGATAGCCACATTTGAGAATATCTGATTAAAAACAAAAAGTAGAATAAAAAGAGTGGCTGAGCGAGCTATATGCGATGATGATTTAAAAGTCCATTTGTAGTTCATGACAAAGTTAAAGAGAGTGGCAAGCAGAATGGCGATCACATTGCTGAGCAGAAGAGTTACTCCAAGTGGAGAAACGATGGTGCGAAAACCAACCAGCTCATAAAGGATCCAAAACAACCCCAGCTCGATAGCAGCAGACGAAAAGCCAATAATCAAGTATCTGCCTGACTCGGAAATGAGTTTCTTAATATTTAAAGGCACCCAACGCCTCCTAATAATTATTGGTCAGAATTAAGTGTAGACTGACTCATATTTTGCCACTCCTGCTTGTCCATCAGCATAAGCTCGTATTGTTTGCGGTAACCCTTTACGGTTGTGTCGAGGATTAGTCCACAGGCCAGAGAAAGCAACCCACAAAACACAAGTGCAACAGCAAGTATAGCAGTCGGAAGACGCTCCACGAGTCCGGTTTGTGCAAAATCGATCACAACAGTAATGCCAAATACCAATCCGATAAGCGAAAACAGTGCTCCAACTACTGAAAAGAGTGCCAGCGGCTTATAGTCCTTAAAGAGCGTCATGATGGTCATCAATACTTTAAAGCCATCGCTAAATGTTGAGAGCTTGGATACACTTCCCTCAGGACGATCACGATAATCGATTGGTATTTCGACTATGCGCCAGTTCTTATCAATACAATGTATGGATAATTCGGTCTCTATCTCAAATCCTTTAGACAAAATAGGGAACGACTTAACAAAAACACGATTGAAAGCACGGTAACCTGTCATTATGTCGTTGTATTTAACACCGTAAAACATGCTGATTAGCGAGCGAACAAGGTTGTTTCCAAAGCTATGAAAAGCACGCTTGTTTTCAGCGTGATAACTCATGTTGGACAACCTGTCCCCAATGACCATGTCAGCTTCGCCTCTTATGAGAGGCTCCAGCATCTCATGCACTGCTTCAGCTGGATAAGTATCATCGCCATCAATCATAACGTAGTAATCCGCGTCTATATCGCGAAATGCTTGACGCACTGCATTGCCTTTACCTTGTCTGGGTTCGTTTCTAATGATTGCACCGTGTTCACGAGCTATTGAAGCTGTTGAGTCTGTGGAGTTGTTGTTGTAAACGTATATGTCAGCATCAGGCAAGATGCGTCCAAAATCTTCGACAACTTTTGCAATAGTAAGCTCTTCGTTAAAGCACGGAATAATGACCGCGACCCTAGTTCCAAAATTCATATAAATCCCCTTGCGCAAATAATTACGTCCTGAAAATACTGATATAAAATCAGCAGATCAAGATAAAGTAATTATGCCATAAGACAAATTATTATACAGCGCACATAAACTAGGGAAGTGCCGATTTAATCATTGCTCGCCATCTTCAGCACAGTTTGACCCAGATATGTCCGAGCAGACAACGACATTACGCTAGGTAGTGCCGTTGCCTGCTCAAACAGATTTGGAACAAACTGAGCAGAATCTGACGCACAAGCATTAAATCGGCACTTCCCTAGAGCTCTTTGTCCTTTGTTTTAATGCGTAAAATGTCCAGAAAGAATCCTGAGAACACAAGTTGGACTCCAACAATAATTAGGGTTGTGGCAGGAATTGTTATACGCATAAATGACTCAGGCTCTAAATCGCCAAAAGAAGTGCCACCCCAGATTACAAAAGCAAATATTGTAGCTACAATACCGATCAAACCAATGATAAAACCAGCCAATGCGCACGTATCTGCGTTTAGATTCCTAAAAGGTGCTTGCTCAACTTTGATAAATTTTGCTTTTACAGCATAGACTTTTGTAAAACAATGGATAGATATTATGTTAAAGCCTGCAATGACCATCGCCGCAAAATACAAAAGAGTATTGATATCAAGTGTGGCACCAAAGAAGTTTAGTGGTGATATTTCTACAATTATGCCTAAAACAAGACCTATAATGACCAAAACAATCCCAGGATACAAAAACAACCAATTAGGACTATGCATTAAGAGAAACTTCAAGTGACGCCATCCATCGCGCCAACTACGCAAGTGCGGTGGTCGCGTCCGTCCGTCAGGCGATAGCGTTGTTGGAACTTCAGAAACTTTGTAGTTGTTAATAATAGACTGCACAACCATCTCGCTGGCATACTCCATACCTAATGTCTGAAGCCCAAGCTCACGCATGCGGCTTGTATTGTATCCTCTAAGTCCACAGTGAAAGTCTTTGATCGGGCACTTGAAGAACATTCTTCCAAGTCCGGATAAAACCGGATTACCCAAGTATTTGTGTAAAGCGGGCATTGCCCCTTTGGCAATACCTCCTGCAAAACGATTACCCATTACCAGATCGTCGCCTGCACGCAAACGCTCAACAAAAGCTGACAAGTTGGTAAAGTCATAACTATCGTCAGCATCGCCCATGATTACGTATTTACCTTTTGCGGCGTTGCACCCTCCGATTAGAGCGGCACCATAACCACGCTGTGGCACATCAACTACTCTTGCTCCATGCTCTCTGGCAATATCTTGTGATCCATCTGTGCTGCCATTATCGGCAATTACAATCTCTCCACTTATTCCGCTTTTTTCCAGAAATCCTTTTGCTTTATCTATGCAAATTGCAAGTGTCTCAGCCTCATCAAGGCAGGGCATTAATATCGTCAACTCAAGTTGAAAATCATGTTGTGGCATCAACTTCTCCTTTTAGGAAGTAATGATTAAATCGGCACTTCCTTAGTACTTTATCCTCGCTTAATTGTAGAGAATACCAAGACTGAATAGAACAAAGAAACTAAATAAATTAGAGAAAATAATCACACTATATGTTATAAGAAGATAAATATATAAAAAGACAGATGTGATAATGAGTTCTTGATAACACCATGCTTTTGAACAACTTTACATTTGCATGTAATCAATTATTAATTTGTCTTCTGGTAATATTGCATTGGAACAAGCTTTCTTAACCATAAAAAGGATTGCCAATGCTCATCATGCAAAAAGCCAAAGCAATAATTGAAAATGCGGGATGGAGTCCTTTTTTTGTAGCCGCAATCATTGCATGGGTAAGCGCACTTTCATCAGGATTTATTAAAGATGACGGATGGGGTACGCCTGGTATTGTTGAGATTGTCTTTGCATTTGTTTTGACAGCCGTTATATATTTGGGTCTGCTGCTGCTAATACAACTCCTGAACAGATTTAGCATTATTAGCAACACACAAAAAACTTCAGAGACGGACAAAAAGCAGACATTCTTTGAAGATGTAGAA
This sequence comes from Eggerthellales bacterium UBA948, assembly GCA_002293265.1. Classification (GTDB taxonomy): domain Bacteria; phylum Actinomycetota; class Coriobacteriia; order Coriobacteriales; family UBA8131; genus UBA8131. Next base: position 2,717 of record DBCW01000057.1, on the reverse strand, counting down.
AAACAAGATTTTGTAATTGGTCAGATAATTAATCTAAAAACAGCGAAGCGTGCCTTACTGCTTTTTATATGTTGGTTGCCGGCAACTATTGCCTTGTTGCCGGGAGTGCTGTTTAACGACACGATATTTCAATTAGGACAGTATTTTGGTAACAGTTCTTACGGTGTCTTCTCGATGCAAGAAGGCGCATCATTCACCGACCACCATCCAATATTTGTCACTTTTGTTTTTGGTGCGATCATTAATTTAGGCATGTTCATAACTGGTAGCTCAACAGCAGGGCTTTTTGGCTTGGTTGTATTACAAGTTACAATAACTGCTTTTACATTGGCAGTATCATGTACTTATCTTGAAAACCTAGGTGTTAAGCGCTTGGTGATGCGTATCGTGTTGGCGATATATGCACTGTTTCCTCTGTTTCCAATCATGGCAAACATTGTTGTTAAAGAAACCTTTTTCGCATGGATATACGTATGGTTCTTCTTATTTGTGATTGAATACATAAGAAGTAAGGGAGCAACATTCAAAAAGCCGGGCATGGCGTTTGCTTTCATATTAAGCTGTTTGTTAATGATGCTAACTAAAAAAACCAGCCTTTATCTTGTGGTTTTAACAGCTTTTGTATTGGCAGTAGTATATAGGAAGGCTTTAATTACACTTTTTGTCTCAATTTTATTGCCTCTTATAACAAGCGTTGTTTTGATTCCCGCAATTGTTTACCCTCTTTTTAATGTTTCTCCGGGATCTTCTGTAGAAGTATTTGGCGCTTTATATCAACAAACCGCACGTTACGTTATCGAAAACCCAAATGACGTAACTGCTGAAGAGCGAGAGATCATCGATGAGTTGTTGGGCTATGACTATATTGCTGAGCGTTACTACCCATTTGTAATAGACAACATAAAAGGAATAGGATTTTTGGAGGGAGTGGAATATTGGCCTACAAGCGATCAGTTGCAGCGTTATTTAAAATGCTATGTCTCTCAAGGACTGAGGCACCCGGAATCATATATTAGAGCTGTAGGCGCTATAAACGGAAAATGGTTTGTGAATGAAAACTACAGCGAAGGTAATCCTAATGTGTTTGACTGGCTGAGCACTAACAATGATGTAGCAGTTGGTTGGTATGAAGACGTGCCACACTACGATAGGCCGGAGGTTAATAAGCTTTTAACAAAAGGCTTAGCTAGGCTAGATGTTCTTGTTGCCCAACTACCGGTAATATCCTTTCTGTTCACTCCGGCTTTTTATGTATTTGTTGTTCCTTTGATCAGCTTTATGTTAATACTTAAAGGTCAAAAGCGCTATTTGGGATTAATTGTACCGGTGTTTGTATCCTTTTTATTCCTGCTTGTATCTCCATCGACCGGAGCTTTAACAGAAGCGTTTAGGTACGCAATACCCTTCATCTACACAACACCTATCCTATGTATATTTGCAGTATTTATGTACCAAAAAAGTCGTCAATTTAAAGAGTTATAACATTAAGCGATTAACATTCAAAAGCCTATGTTATGATGGTCTTGCGGTTTTGGAGTGCACCGCTTTTCCAACTTTGGCGAGGGAGCTCAATTATGACTAAAGCACGAATTCACTACATCGATATCTTAAAAGCTTTTGCGATAATTCTTATCTTCTTTGGTCATATTGGGTTTAATTGGAGCATCGTAAAAGATGTAATTCCGTCAGAGATTTCGCTTTACGTATTTTCAATAAATGTTGTTTTGTTTTGGCTCGCCAGCGGTTTCTTTTTAAAGCCAACTTCTAAGTGGAGCCTTAAGAAGGAAGCGCGGTCGATTTTGCTACCATATGCAGTTACGGCACTGCTTGCAGTTATTATTACGGCAATTGTAGTGTTTGTCTTAGGCGATCCGACAACTGTGGGAAGTGGCGCATGGGATGTGTTTATGGCTGCAGTATATGGTACAGGTTCCAGATCGGACGTAACGCTGTTTCCGGTATCAGCTATTGGTGGCATTTGGTTTCTGCTGGCGTTATTTTGGGGCAAGCTTGCGTGGTCATTGGCTCATAAGACCAAGTATGCAAGCGCAATAATCATAGTGATTTTTTTAGTAGGTTGGTATTCTTCACGTTATGTATTTTTGCCATTTAGTATTCAGCCCGGGCTTTGTGCGTCTTTGTTCTTGCACGTTGGTTACCTATGCAACAAGCATGGTCTTTTTGAGGACAAAAAAATTCCAATTCCAATATGGATAACATTTCCGATAATCTGGATAACCACAATCTGGTGGTTTGGTGATTCTGTTGGAGTTTATCCGGTAGGTTGCGCTTATCCGCACGGTCTTTCTGATGCCGTTGGAGCAATTTGTGGTTGTTTGTGCGTCGTGCCTCTTGCAAAGTTCATTGATAAGCACCTAGGGCAATTTGGCAACTTTATGCAATTTGTAGGACGCAATACACTGGTTCTGTTTTGTATGCACATACTGATTATTGACAGGTTTCCGGTCGAGACATTGGCTTATGGCATAACGAGCTCTACAGGCATACCACCGATTGTAGGCTTTCTTGTGATCCAATTACTGGTACCCATTGCCATGAGTGCGCTAATCTACTTGCTGCCACGACCTTTAGCAAGAATTTACTTTCCGCAAAAGCAAACTAGGTTAAAGCAAGCTGTTTAGACTCTTTTGATTTTGTCTATCATCATTGTTTTGGCTCTCCTAATCACCTAGCGGTAAATTGAAAAACCCAATGCA
>DBCW01000176.1 GCA_002293265.1 Eggerthellales bacterium UBA948 | reverse complement strand
CGAAAGCCAAGGACCCACCTTTCGACCACCCAATACAAATCCATCTACATCTGTTGCACGTTTGCGAGTTAAAAAACCGATGGCGATGGTGACCGCAAAAAATAACACCATCATTAGGATTTTGAGGAACATATTCGATTCCTTTGGCACCCTCCACTGCGGTACCGTGCTTTGAGCTACACGGTCGAAGTACGCCGAATGCGTAGTGATTGTAGATTCTAACAGTAAACGCACGGAATTGTAATGGGCAAAAAACAACAACAAAAGCCAATTGTTATTTACCCATCTATCCTCAATTGCCAATGATCAATCAAGAATTGCATTACATAGCGTATTTCCTAAACGAGCTTCTCTTCTGCAGCAATCCTTATTACATCAGCAGTGCTATGCACTCCCAGCTTATTGAAGATGGAGTTAATTGCTGAATTAACTGTATTTGCAGACAGATTTTGTTTGGTGGCAATCTCAGGTCTGGTCAGACCGTGATAAAGGTCTGAAAGTATATCTTTTTCTCTAGCTGACAATGTTTTAGGGCGTGTTTTACCGTTTGCTTTTTCGTAATTAGATATTAGTAGCGATTGATGCTTGGCATATGTTGCAGATTTTCTCATTATCTTTTCCAGCCAGTCTCTGGCAATGTTGTTGTCAGATGTGCGAAGAGCCAAGGCTGCCAGCGTGCGCATGTCTTTTCCAAGTTCCACAAAAGGCATAATGATGTTATTTGTTTCCGCATCCCGATATGCCTTAGACAACGATGTCAACGCTTCATCCTTGTTCTTGCTTTGAAGATGCACGCATGCCTCTAAGATCAGCATTTCTATGCGTCCATAAAGGATGGACTCTCTATGCTTAACCCCTTCAATATAAGCAAGAAGTTTTGGATAAGACCTGCACGCATAGTGATATCGAGCCTTGATCTGATTGCCTTGGTTCTCGAGAAAGTATGCATGCGTGTAAGTTGAAAAATCCCTTTTAAGCCATGCGGAAATCATTTCCGGTCGTCGCAGCGCTAAGTAATACCAGCTTATTGCAGTGTCATGATTGTAAAATCGGTGAGCATAATCGGCGTTATTTAAGTTGACTGCAATCTTATTCAGAACTGACTGAGCTTTTGATAAATCACCTTGCCATACTGCTATGCGCAATATATAAAACAGTGCTTTATGCTCGATTTCAAATTGCAGATTCTCGGATGCAGATTGAACTACCATGTTCAATTTCGCCTCAGCATCCCTAACTTGCCCTTGATAAAAGAGCAGTTCTGCCAAGCATAACGTATCTATATCCTTGCTGACTTTATCCCAACAACGTGAAATGTGTCTTATTGCCATCTTTGCCGATTTGATGTATTTTTCAGGTGCACCTGCGTTTGATGTTCCAACAATAGATGCCCACATTCCTATAGGTATGTCGCTGTATTGATCAGGTGAAACATTGGTCTTAACAATACAATCAGCCATCTTTTTGTAGTATTCATCAAAATCAAAGTTGTCGTCATAGACTGACATTAACGCACGTAGGTTTGCCCAGCAAAAGTATATTAGTCCTAGACTTTTGTTTCTGAATGCACTGTCATCCGGAAGCTGTAAAAACCTCTTTTCATAATCTTGCATGTATTTAAGGGATTCATCCCATCTTCCTAACCTAACAAGAATTNNATTCGAACATGTAGTACGGCCAACATGCTTTGCTCATAAAAGAGATGCTTTGGCGCACTTTCCAGTATTGTTAACGCTAAAGCAGCAACATCTAAAGGCATTTGAACGGGCATTTTTTGCAAAAGATCAACAATTGATTGATAGTCTTGATTCTTTTCGTAATATCTCAAGGCATCGTTGATAAATCCGTTGCTTGCACACCATGATGCCGCAATTGAATATGTTTTTTGGATACTGTCTTTTGCAAGCTGTCCATGTTTTGTCCTTAACAATTCCAAGAATAAATGGTGCATAATGTATGCGCTGATTCCAGATTCGAAGCGTATATATGCTTGAGCATTTTTAAGCTCAGAAACTAGGGTCTCATCGCCTTCGGCAAGCAACTTTATTAGCTCTTCAGACAAATGATCTATTAGCGATATGCGGATCATGAAATCCTGTAATCGTTTTGAGGAAGCATTAAATACTTCGCTCTCCATTAAACTATAGATGTTTTGCTTCATGGCAATACGAGTATAGCCCTCATATCCGGGAGCCACTTTCAGAGAACGCGACACAAGATTTACTGCAAATGCCCATCCGCCGGTATCCTCTAAAATATTTTGCAAATCACTTCTTGATACGACTACAGACTGCTCAGATAAATAATCATCCAATTCCGATTCAGTAAATTCAAGGTCTTTTTCATTGATGATCGAAACCAAACCTTTCATCTGCAATTTACTTATATTTATTTTAGGCATTTCGCGACAAATTAAGATTACTGTGGAGTTGATCACGTTATCAGAAACTCTTAGCTCTAAAAAGCGGAGAATATCAGGATGTTGCGCAAGATGAGCGTCGTCAATAACAGTAATGTGTTTTTTCATGAACCTATAACGTCTGCGTAAAGCTATATATTGGCTACGCTTGTCGGTAGTATCCGGAAAGCCTAACAATCGATATTTCTCTGCCAGTTCCTTGTTCCAATTTGCTGTGACCTTAACGTACTTGGTCCAAAAACGTGTGCCGGCATTGTCGTATTCAGAAATTTGCAGCCAGAGAGTTGGTATCGAAGTGCTGCGAATAAACTCTCCTACAGCATAAGTCTTTCCGTAGCCGGCTCCGGCGCAGACAATCACCAGCGGACAACCTATCGCCTCAGATATTAGTGCATTAACACGTGGACGAATCATACACGACATAGCATTTAAACTGAATGTAGCCCCAAACATTTTCAGCCTTTCTGATTACATTATAGCAACTCAGAATATAGCGTTTGGTATCAACCAATTGTTGTTACCAAAAATAGTGTATCTTGCGATTTTTGTTTAAAAATTCTTAGGGTTACTTATGACTTAACGAACTTCTCTTCTGGTCTTATATCCGCAAAATGATGCAGACTATAATTCTTTTGACGTCAGCAGCACTGTCAATCCCTGAGGCTCTCCCATTCGAGCATCAACAGTCGTGTGTAACCATGGCAAAACAGTCGGCACCCCTGACCGACAGGTGGCAAACCCCACATATGCCATCGATTCAGGTTTGCATGATAGTGCTGTTGACTCCTTGCCTTGTTTGGCACACTTATTTTTGACAGTTATGGCAAAAATGAGTACCTCGTCCGGCTACTTTCACCTTTCTTATGTCCGTGCCGCAAATGCGGCACGGATGTCCTGCTCTGTTAAACACATACGCATGTAGATCCAGATACTCCCCTCTAAGACCCTCTGAATCAACATAGTCTTTCATGGTAGATCCGCCGTCGGCAATAGATTGCTGCATGCAGGTTCTTATAGCAAGATGCAACTTGTCAATCTCGTTTCCGGTAAGACTGGAAACGAGACGATCCGGTTTTATTCGAGAAATGAACAGGCTTTCATCAGCGTATATATTTCCAACACCGGCTATTATGGTTTGATCCAGAAGCACAGATTTTATCGATCGCTTTGATTTTCCGGGCAAGCAGGCAGCAAAATCTTGAGCAGTGAAGTTTTCCTCCAGAGGTTCCGGGCCCAAAGATGACACAAAGCTATCTTTGCCGACTTCGCTGGTTTTTACAGGTTTTATGTAACCNNAAAATATAGGTGCGAATCGTCCGACAGAGTAATGATGATTCGTGTGGTTTTATCAGGAAGCTCGTTCACGAATGACTGATTTGGGTATCCACCGCCAAAGTCCGGTGTCTTTACTTTGTTTTGCTCTTTAGCTTTAAATATTAGCTGACCGGTCATACGCAAATGGATAAGCAAGCTAATGTCATTGCTAAGCTCAACGATGAGTAACTTGCCGCGGCGTTGGATTTTTGTGATCTTTGCATTTGTGATGGCAGCAGACAGTTCATTGCCGGGCACTGTGCAGCTCCGCTTTTCTCTAAGCTCAACATGCTTGATCGTTTTACTAATTAGCGTGCGCTCAAGCCCGCGGCGAATTGTTTCTACTTCTGGTAACTCTGGCATTTGCGTACCGTATTTTCTCTGTATCGAATGTTGTTTGACTATATGGATGTGCCGATTTATTCGTCGTGTGTCAGATTCTGCAAATAATTATCTAATACTTTCAGACCGTCAGAAAAATCCAATCTGCCATAACCCATGCGAAAATATGGCTCATCAACTTCGTAAGTTGACCCCGGTAACAATAATACACCTGCTTGTTCAGCTAAGTGCGAACAATATATGTCAATGATATTCTCACCAGGAGTTACATTGGCAATCGTTTTTACGGCCTCCAATAGATACTCGTTTTTAATTTGATGAAAAGCAACCGAGCCACATTGTGGAGGATTATTTACAAATATATCTTTGTGTCTTTCGAAAAATTCATTTGCTAAGTTTAGGTTTGCCTGAATAATTCCCAGATTTCGCCCAAGGATCGCCGTTTTATGCTTTAGAGCAATTCCTGCCAAAACTTCAGATGTTGCAGAGTTGCATATGCTTAAATAATGCTTGTACTTTTGTACTTTTGCAAGCAAGTCAACATCGCTTCCCACCAGCCAACCGATGCGCAGTCCTGCCAAACCGTAAGCTTTTGACATCACTCCAAGCGTTACCGCGTTTTCGTAAACTTCTGCCAAAGCAGGTCTGATGAGACCGTCCAGATCAAGTCCGCGATAAACCTCATCGGAAAAAATCTTGATATTGTGAGAAGCGGCCACATTAACCAATTGATCAATCTCCACATCTTTGAGAGTGTATCCGGTGGGATTGTTTGGTGTGTTGATTACAATCAGCTTTGTGCTTTTTGTTATCAGAGTTGTAAGTTCCTCAAAGTCTAAAGTCCATGTCGTTTGTTGATTGCGCAAGCGCCAAGGTATAACTTTCGCTCCAATAGCTTTTGGCAGCTCTATCAAAGATTGGTAAGTTGGAGTAAGACAAATAACCTCATCGCCCGGAGATAATACCGTATTCATGTATGCAAATATTGCTTCTTCGGCTCCACAAAACATGAGAACGTTTTTGACAGACACGCCACGATATAGTTCGCTTACCTGCTCGCGTAGTTCATTGCTGCCGGCTACTTCTGTGTATCCCAACCAAGTGTTATGTAACTTTGCCTCAGCGCCCGGCTCCATCGCTACAAGCTCTGCCACAGTCATTGCCTGACAGTCCGATTGAGCCAAAAGATGTGGCGTATTGAACTCATGCTTGTCAAAAAACACTTCCAGTTTAAAGTCGTCAATTTGCATATTCGTCTCCAATAAAAGCCAAAAACTTTGCGTTCTAGTTTATCTTAAACAACTTATTGATCTCATCCAATCATATAAATAGTTGCATGATTATAATTACCATGTAAGATATCTCCTAGACCATTACTTGTAGAATGCATGGCATTGATCGCAGATATGGAGAGGGGCTTTTAAATTGCGAACAAAGATTATTGCTGATAGCACCAATGATTTGTCACCAGAACTGTTGAACAAATACGGTATTCGTCGAGTACCGTTAACAATCGTCATGGGTGATGTCGATTACAAAGATGGTGTTGATATTACTCCGCAAGACATCTTCTCGTACTTTGAAAGTGGTAAAGGCATCACACATACTTCTGCAATTAATGTTGTTGAGTACCGAGAGATTTTTAAGGAAGAGCTACATTCGGGCGCGGATGCGATCATACATTTTGCGATCAGCAGCGAGCTTTCTTCTTGTTATGACAACGCTGTTCTTGCTGCTACTGAGCTCAATAACATTTACTCAATTGATACACGCACGCTTTCAACCGGCGGCGGTTGGTTGGTGCTTTATGCAGCTGAGCTGGCTGCAACCGGCATGGACGCAAGCGAGATAGTCAAACGCTGCGAAGCTAAAAAGCAGCTACTAAACACCAGCTTTGTCTTGGATACGCTGGAGTACATGCATGCCGGCGGCAGGTGCTCGGGATTTACTGCATTGAGTGCAGATCTGCTAAAGATCAAGCCTTGTCTTGATATGCAAGGCGGCAAGTTGGGTGTTGGTAAGAAGTATCGCGGCTCAATGAAGAAGGTAGTTCAGCAATATCTAAAGGATAAACTTGTAGGGCAAAGTGATATCGATCTTTCGCGAGCTTTTATAACCCATACATTTTACGATGACCTTGATTTTGTTGAGGACGCGGTGAGGCAAACTAAAGAGTTGCAAGCATTTGAAGAAGTACTTATCACCACAGCAGGATGTTCTGTGGCAAACCATTGTGGGCCCAATACTTTGGGGGTTTTGTTTTACCGCAAGTAGCTATTGAGGTTTTGCTTCTCCGGATCCGATAATTTAGATTTTTGCATATTTATGCTTAAAAGACTTACAATTACACTTTGCACTTGAAGTTTTGTTGACTGCGAAAGATTGGTCAATATGTCTGTTTTCTCCATTGTCATTGCCGTGTTTTGCGCATTGATTGTCATTTTAGCTTTGGTGCTACTTGCTGGTGCCTTGCGACTCAAACCTACCCCGTATAAAAACGCTATCAAAGCATCGGGTGCGCAAGGAACCGACGAGAGCCTTTTGCGGTTTACAGAAATGCTTAAATGTTCCACAGTATGGGGAGCAGAGAACCCTAACATTGACAGAACTGCCTTTGATGAGTTTATCCCCCTACTTAAAAAGCTCTATCCTTTGGTGTTTGAAAAGCTTGAGTTTACCTGTGTTAACACTTACGGAATCATGCTTCGCTGGAAAGGTGCTGATAGCACGTTAGCGCCGGTAGTGCTTATGGTACATTACGACGTCGTTGAGGCAAAATCAGAAGAGTGGACGTATCCCCCATTTGCAGCACAAATTGTTGATGGACGTATATATGCTCGTGGGGCTGTTGACACAAAATGTGTTTTAGCCGGATTGCTCGAAGCCATAAGCACTTTACTTAGTGAGGGTCACACTCCACCGAGAGACATTTATCTCTGCTCTTCAAATTGTGAAGAGGATATGGGTGAAACTGCTTTGGCTATGGTCGAAATATTCAAACAAAAGGGCATAGCTCCACTGTTTGTGCTTGATGAGGGCGGAGCTGTGATCGATAATCCTCCGCTTGGTGTTACGCGTCAATTTGCTGCCATTGGAGTGGCTGAAAAAGGCATTGCAAACGCGTTTGTTGACGTATGCTCTACCGGAGGGCATGCTGCAACACCTTCACCTAAGGACGCAAGCGCTAAGCTGGTCTCAGGCTTAACCTCGATGCTAAAGAACCCGGCTGCGGCTCAACTATCAAGACCTGTAGAAGTTATGCTAAAAGAGCTTGGCAAATACAGCAGCTTTGGTTTGAGGATTGTATTTGGAAATCTATGGCTTTTTCGCCCACTGGTATTGATGATCCTCAAAGGCAGTAGCGAGACTGCAGCAATGGTGCGCACAACCTACGCGCTTACCGAACTTAAGGGCAGTGACGCGGTAAATGTTATTTCGCGCACAGCAAGAGCCGGCATCAACATTCGCATCGACCCAACAGAATCGGTATCTTTGGCCATAAATAGACTTAGGTGTTATTTTGATGACTATGCAGCTATTTCTCTTGGCGAGGCTTCGGAACCCTCTCCTATCTCACCGTATGATGACGCTTGTTTTAGCTACANNTACATCAAAGACGTTACTCATAGTGTTTATCCTGATGCGATCATTGCTCCTTATATACAAAGCAGTGCCACCGATGCCAGGCATTTTGCACGAATCTGCCCTAACACGTATCGCTTTGCCGGATTTTTGTTTAAAGGAGATCAGAGAAGTCGCATTCACGGTAAAGATGAGAATCTTGACGTAGATAGCTTTCTAAAGGGCGTTGGCTTTTACATAGAGTTGATACGTAACTTAGACCTGCTAAGCGATAATCAGCAAAGATACTAGATTGGTAATGGTTTGAAAGGACAGAGAATGGGTAACTTGGCAAACGCACAGGAAAGAGAACCAAAGAAAACCGGTAAGTTCTTTTACGGCTGGTGGATCGTGGCCGGCAGCTTTCTTATCATGGCAACTTGTTACACCATTTTTGTTAATTGCATCCCCATCTTTCAGTCTCACGTAGTTCAAGAGCTTGGTATAACCGTTGCCGCTTTTAATACCGGCGTTTCTCTTTGCACCGTGGTAGCGATATTTGCTTCCCTTGTATTTGGTGTTTTGATTGAGAAGGTAGACGCAAGAATCCTTGGTGGATTTACAGTTATTACCACATCAGTGGTTTTGCTGCTATTCTCATTTATAACCGCTGTTTGGCAGCTATACGCTTTGTGTGTTATAGCCGGTATGGTAGTTGTTGCCGGAACACGCCTATTGGCCTCTGTCCTATCTACAAATTGGTTTAATTTGCGTCGAGGACTTGCGGTGTCTATTGCGCTTTCCGGATCCGGTCTTGGCGGGGTTATCTTGTCGCCCATAACCAGCAATATGATTGCTACTTCAGGATGGCGATCAGCATTTTTGCTTCTTGCAATCATAAGCTTTGTTGCTGCAATGCCAATTGCGGTCGTTGCGTTTCGTAATCGCCCCAGCGACAAGGGGCTTGAGCCATATGGAGCCGGTATCTCTGAGACACAAAAAGTTGATAAGTCACCGGATAGACCGGTCAATGTTTCTGTTGGTTGGAAAGTGCTAAAGAAAAGCTCCGGTTTTTGGATCTTAATTTTTGGCTTTGTAATGATGGGCATTATCAACGGTGCGATTATCACTAATTCGGTATCTAATATGACGACTATGACTGTGGATGGTATCCAAGTTACTACCGGAGGACATGATGTGCTTTGGGCGGGTTATGTTTGGTCGCTATATCTGGGCGTTGTGATTGTTGCCAAAATAGGGCTTGGAGCGATTTATGATCGTTTTGGAATGGCAGCAGGTACCATCATCGGTACTGCCACCTGCATTATTGCCTCAATCGCTTTATGTTTTCCCACCACCGACATTGGACCGATCATCGCTGCCATCGCTTTTGGCTTTGGAACTTGTATGGGCACTGTGACACCGCCTGTGATGGTTGCTAAGGCTTACGGTAAAAAGGATGTTGGATTAATTATCGGCATAGTAACTGCTTTTGAATTATTTGGTGCGGCTATCGGCGCAGTAGTCTCCGGTATTTTATTTGACGCTTATCTCAGCTTTGTTCCGGCTTGGATCATGACGCTTGCAGCCTCCTTACTCATGGGTCTGACTTTGCTCATGTCTATCCCGGCAGCGCGCAAAATAGTAAAACGCTGTATAGCTGCAGGAGCACCAAATCTGGATGCCGAGGGGATTGAGATAAAAGCTTAATCCTTTAGTTGCCTATAGTAGTGTATAGCCAGTTGAGTGCGGTTTTTGAGCTGTAGTTTTTGCAGCATGATGCTGACGTGATTTCGCACCGTACCTTCGCTTATGAATACTTTGGCAGCGATCTCTTTGTTGTCTAATCCTTGGGCAATAAGTTCGATAATTTCCAGCTCACGCTCTGACAACCCCTCGATCTCTTGGGTATGAGTCACTGTGGGTTTGGAAAACAGTATTGATCTTGCGATGACCTCATTACCTAAGACCATTTGCCCTGCCATCACTGACCTGATTGCCGGCGCAATATTTGCGACTTCTTGCTTTATAAGATATCCCTTTGCCCCAAGCTTGAGAGCTGCCACAATGTATTCATCATCAGAAAAAGTGGTGAGAAAAACTACGTGCGCTTGAGGATGTTTTTCTAAGATCGCCGCTGCCGCCTCGATACCTGTGCACTGTGGCATTTGAATATCCATGAGTAAGACATCAGGCAAATACTGATCATAACATTTAATAGCCTCAATACCGTTACCGCCCTCTCCGCAAACCTGCATATCGCTTTGTGCGTTTAGGATTGTTGCAAGCGACATTCTCACGATTGGATCATCGTCTACCACAAGCACACTAATGTTATCTGTCACCGGTTTTGCTCCTCACTTAGTTTTGGTACCGACAAAAAGATTCTAAAACCTTCGTCGTAGTCTAAACGAAATACTCCACCCATTCCTCGCACACGCTCCTCCATCGACTTAAGACCAATGCCATTGTTCATTATGCGCGCACTGGAACCGGAAAATGTCAAAGGATTTTTACTGCCATTGTCCTTTATTGACAATTGCCATAACCCCGGATACTCATAAAGCAAAACCTGCACTTTCGTCGCATCGCTATGTTTAGCCGTATTGGACAATGCTTCTTTTATTATGGAGATAAAGCTGTACGCCAATTCTTCCGGTACGTCTTGAGTGTCATTAGCTATGCTTACATCCAGTTTTGAGTTTTGCGAGATGGCATATAGCTGCGTTGATAAATCTAACGAATCATCGTGTAGTTTGTGCACGCTGGTGCGTACAGTGTCAAACGCCTCGTGTAGTGTGTTTCCGATTTGCTCAAACTCTTCTTTGAGCTTATCGTCATCTGCGTGTACAACTTGCGCTGCTTCTAGTTGAAGCACAGATCTGGTGAGCAAATGCCCAACGTTGTCATGAATCTCTCGGGCTATACGTCCTCGCTCGCTAAGCGTTGCCAATCTTACTTCGTAGTCTTGGCGTATCTGAAGATCGCGATTTTTATGTTCCAAAACTATTGATGACTCGCGCAGTTCGTCACGAAGATTCTTGTAGAATAGCCGCTCAGATTCCTGGCTAATTGTGCGCCAAGACAGCACGCATGATATTGTGCTGATTAAAGTGATGTAAATGATCGTTATATTGCCAAGGTGGGTAAAGCCTAAAACGAGCGGTACCGTCCAGCACAACTTAAGCAACCAGTTTTTCATGCGAAAGCAGTCATAGGCAATTAATGGGATAAACAACAGAAATGCCTGAAGTGGAATTGCCGCTATCAAGTAAGCAAATAATACCGCTTTCAACGCTTTACTCGGCAGCACTTTTGCTTCCTGAAGCGCACTTACAGCCAAAGCAATTAATACACCAATAACAAACATGGTTGTCTGCTCCGTAAACATTAATACCAGCAGACAACACACAAGTACAATCAATTTATCGATGATACGTTCCATTGCATCATTGTAACTTACCGTCACTCGGGTGCGAACGGCAGTTTTATCGGCGGGCGCGGCGGCTTGCACCGGCTCGTTTGACAAGCCTCGTTTTGCTCTCTAGTATTTTTCAAACTCACAGTCCTGTGTGTTAATCGAGTATGGAGGTAGTTACATGGGTACGAATATTTTTGATCTTACAGGAAAAGTTGCACTTGTTACCGGCGCGTCTTCCGGACTTGGCGTTCAGTTCGCAAAGGCTTTGGCTAATCAAGGTGCAAACATTGCTATTGTTGCTCGTCGTCTGGAAAAACTTGAGGCAGTTAAAGCGGAGATTGAAAGCGAATATGGCGTTGATGTTTTTGCCACAACTTGCGATGTATTAGATGTTGAAAACATCAAAAAAGCTGTTGGCGAAATCAAAGATCACTTTGGTCGTATCGATATTCTAATCAACAACGCCGGCACTGCTCGCGTAGCTCCGGCTGAGGAACAGTCAGACGATGATTGGAAAGCCGTTATCGACACCAATCTAAACGCCGTTTATTATGTTGCCCGTGAGGTTGGCAAAGTTATGAAAGAGCAAAACTACGGCAAGATCGTTAACCTTGGTTCTTTGCACTCTGCTGTATCTATCACCGGTATGGGCATCTCTGCATATTGTGCTTCTAAAGGTGGCGTAATGCTGCTTACAAAAGAGCTGGCTGCTGAGTGGGCACAATACGGCATTTATGTTAATGCTATCGGACCGGCATACTTCCCCTCCGAAATGACTAGCGGTGTAATGGGCGACGAGAAGTTTCTGGGACTTATCAAAGCCTCTTGCCCAATGGGACGTCCCGGCAAAGAAGGCGAGCTTAACGGTGCAGTAATCTACTTCGCATCTGACGCCTCTTCTTATACCACCGGTCAGATCCTTTGGATCGATGGCGGTTGGACAGCAGTATAAAAGCAGCATAACAACAGTTTTATTTTCTCACTCACAAAAGCGGGGAGTGACTGGATGTCACTCCCCGCTTTTACGTTGAAGAACTAGGGATGCGGCTCTCTTTTTAAAGCCTTACGCTTCTTGAGCTTTCTTTGGCTCAACCCCATCATCTACAACAACTACATTCTTACCGCTTTCCAACTCCTCGCGTGCCCAATGCCCCCAGTGATACAAAGCATCGCTTTCATTTAGCATGCCATCACCAAACATTGTCTTGCGCATGCCTTTGTATGGCTGAAACACTCCCGCACCCAGATAAATATGCGCCAGTAATAGTACGATTAGCACGATAAAGGAGATATCGTGAAGAAGACGCATGATAAGCATTGTTGAAGCATCAAAAGCCGTAACAGTGGTTCCGAGAAACATGACCACGCCGCTCAAAATGATACAGAAGCCCATTATGAATAGCAGCCATCCGACTACACGTTGCCCGGATTTTACCTCATGTTGGTAAGGCATATCGACATTTTTTGGCGACAACATATAAGGCACGAAGCGCTTTGCAAATACCTTATCGTCATCATCCCATTTAGAGAAGTAATTCTTCAGAAAGTGGCCGAGTCCTTTTGGGGAAGCGAGTGAACTGAGTACGATCACTGCAATTAACACGAGTCCGATAACACGATGGGCATTGCGCAAGAAAATTATAAAGTCTGCCGAGACCATAGCTGCTAAAGCCGGCACGAACATAAACAATCCACTAAGTGTCAGCAAAATTACACTAATCGCAACGCACCCATGAGTAAGCCTGGTCTGTAATGTATTACGCTTTATATAAACAGTCATCGCTGCTCCTCCCCATCTTTAGTTGGTTCTTCGGTTGAGGTCTCTGATTCATCTGTTGTTGTCTGTGGCTCATTTACTGTTGCCCCCAGATTGATCGTTTCTCCGGTTTTAGGATCGTACTTAGTATAGTCACGCTTATAACCTGCACCTCGGGCGTAAGACACTCCAAGACCTACTACCGTGGCGGCAGCCGCAGCACCGGCTATTGGTTTTGCCACATCCAGTAGATCCAAAATTGGATCAGCTTTTGGTTCTTTTATAAGTTCGTATGTTTCTTCCGGGTAAAATACTTTAGTGCTGGCCGAAGACGATGACATTGACTTGGCATTGTATTGAATGATAGCTTTTGAGATATCACTTTCAGGATCGTCAATATCTCCAAATACTCTGGCACCGGTTATACACGTGCTAACACAAGCCGGAGACGGAGNNTGGAGCCATCTTCTTTGAACACACAAAAACGGCACTTTTCGGAAACGCCGGTTTTCTCATCGATAATACGCACATCATAAGGGCAGGCAGACATGCAGTAAAGACAGCCGACGCAACGATCAGCGTCAACAATTACTACACCTTCTGCCGTGGTATGTGAGGCGCCGGTAGGACAGACGCGTACACATGGTGCATTATCACAATGCACACATTGTGTTGGCACTTCCATTGTCGAAACGTCCGGGTAAGTGCCTTTTTCAAAACTCTTAAAGCCAATGTATGAATCTTTTGCAGGCAAAGAGTTATTCATTTGGCATGCAAGACGACAAGCAAAGCAACCTACGCAGCGTTTTGTGTTTATCAACATTCCATAGCGTGTCATTATGCACTCACCTTCTTTACAGTTACTATGACCTCATGTGTCATTGGTGGGCCTACATCGGGCTCAAAATCAAATGGTACAAACTCCATGTGTGGGATACCAAATTGATAACCCTGTTTTAAATAGGAAGAAGATCCACCGTAGTGAGTTGGAATCCAGACACAAGTTGGATTCAGGCGTTCGGTCACATGAGCTTTTACTTTACCCGAATACAGTTCGTTAGATACCTCTACCGTGTCGCCTTCGCTGATACCCAGCTCTTTGGCTTTAGCGGCCGGTATCCAAATGCGCTCAAGGTTATATTCTTTTGTTATGTTCATAAGCGCTTCAATTGAGGTGGTCATAGTATGGCTATGGATTGATTGCTTACCACCTATCAAGCGGAATTCGCCTTCTTTTGGAGTCACCTTAGGCGGTATCCATGCAATAGTTGGTTTGTGCATGACCATTTTGTCCATCATGCCGGCAATCTTGCTTGCAGCAAACTCAAATTTTGTTGACGGGGTTGCAAAGGTTACCGGCTCGCCGGCTTTGTCCCACGCCTCGCCAATTTTAAGAACGCCCTTTTTCGCCAGCTCGTCGATATCCAGCTCCATGCTTTTAACCTGTGCTTTGACCAACTCATCAATGGTGAAATTAAAGTACTCGCCTATACCTGAAGCTTTTGCTAATCCAACAAATATCTCATCACCCGGCAAAGTATCCGGATGCATAATCTCTAAAGCTTTAAAGCGCCCATCCATCATGTTTTGCTTGCCACCCAAGATCTGGGGAAGCTCAAGTCGCTCAAGATAACTGCACTCGGCTAAGACATAATCACAGAGTTGTGCGGTTTCTGACATCTGTACGTCAATACATACCGTCAAATCCATTGCCTCCATACCCTCTTGCCAGTCTTTAGGATTGCCGTAACACTTGATAGCATTTGAGTGATAGAAAAACGCTGCCTTCATCTTTCCCTCTTTAGCCTTAGCAGCAACAATATTTACGATTCCTTGTCCAGAGCTTTGCAGCGGATACTCTGCCAGACCAACCTTTTTGATTGTGATTTCCGGAATTTTGGGGAATTTTGTTTCGTCGAGCTTTCCAAGCTTGGCTGTAGGATAAAGACCGGCTCCGCCTTTATGGTTATAATTGCCGAGCAAAGCGTTTACTGCTGCCACGCAACGTGCTGTTTCATATGAATTTTGATGTTGACAGCCAAAGGCGGCACGCCAACTTTGCTCAATCACGCCTGCATGTCCTGCTGTACCAAGATCTTTGGCTAGTGTTTCGATGACTTTGGCGTCAATACCCGTAATCTCAGCAGCCCACTTTGGCGTGTACTGCTCAAGCTCTGGTGCCCACTCATCAAAACCTATGCTGTTTGTGGTAACAAAATCCTTGTCGTAGAGTTTTTCTTTCACTAAAACGTGGCTTATTGCCAACAAAAGCGCCAAATCGGTGCCGGGATTAATCGGTATCCACTGACTGGCAAATACTGCAGAGTTGTTGTACCTTGGGTCCACAATCACGATCTTGGTTCCTTTTTCGGCTGCATCAGCGAGATTTTTTGCAGCACTTGGTCTGATGCCATCGGCATAACTACGACCCAAAAAAACAACTACCTTGGCGTTTGAGACATCAGCAGAAAAATTGTTGGTACCAAAAGTTACAGTGTATCCGGCTGCTAAAGAACCGTTACATGTGGCGTTATGGGTGTAGTAGTTTGGTGACCCCAAGGCATTGATAAAACGTTGACTGTAATATTGCCCAATTGGTCTGGGATCAGTAATTATCGATACAGATTCCGGCCCACTTTTAGCAACTATACCTTTTAATTTATCACCTATCTCCTTATAGGCTTGATCCCAACTTATTGCCGAAAATGATCCGTCCTCGTTTCGCTTCATCGGCGAGGTGAGCCTGTCTTCAGAGTAAACAATCTGAGCGCTACCATGACCACGCGGACAAAGCATTCCTTTTGAATACGGATGATCCTTGTTGCCCACCAGCTTCCAAAGCTTACCATCGCGTACATGAACAAACATACCACACTTGCTTGAGCAAGCATTACATGTTGAAGCAAACACCTCCTCCCCTGAGGGCTTCGAAGCTTCTTCTGCATGTGCTTTTGATGTTAGCCAGTCTTGCATCGATAGTACGCCTGTACTCATCAATGCAACTGCCGCAGCAGAGCCCGCGATCATACTTCGTCTTGAAATAAGTCTACCTTGCATACATATCCCTTCTCTCCTTCTTCTTTCCATTCTTCCTTTAATTCTTCCTATGATTAGATATTTTGATTAAGACGTAGTTTCCTTGATGCAAGTTAAGTACTTAATAAGTACTTGAGTGAGACTAATAAGCCAAATTGCCTTATCTGCACGCTCGTTTATTCTTTCCAGATATGCCGGCAGCCAATCCAAGTGTTCATCAATGAATGTGCACACATCGGATAAAGACGCATTTTCTACAAGCAAGCTCAAAAATATCAGTAAGTTTGATAAGTGATCGGGCGGCAAAGTTTTGTATGGGATTTGTATGTTGTACGCCTCAAATAAGTAGCGCATATGATCGGCATAATCAGAGTTATATAGTCCTGTTTGTTTGGCAAAAGCTACTTGTGAATCACACGAAGCAGACCAAGTACGAAAAAGTGATTCCACTGCAACTATGCTTGTGGGCAACCCACCAATATAGTGTTGATTGGCAAATGTGATGAACTTCTCATATGAGGGTATTTTTTTCAGCTCATGATATGACTTAGTGTCTAGTTGGTTTGTATCTCTTACAACTTCGTTGTTTTGATCATCTGCACTCAAGTCATCTGGCAAAGATATGATTTCGATGGTCGGACAGACCGTTTTTAAGAAGTCTTGCCAAGTATCGTGTTCGGTCGCATCGATCCAATCTTCTTTATCACAGCGCCTATAAAGTGATGCAAAGATACCGAGTGCTGTAGAGCTATGCATAGACAACCTTCCAAATTACGGTACATTTCAATGGTTTTGCTTAGTGCAAGTATTCTGTTTAACCGTTCACCTTTGATTTCATCACGAGATACTTATAACCAAGCATTATTTAGATTAGTGATAGCACTATAAATTTTTAGGTTTTTAGAAGCATCATCAAATCCTGATGAATGTGGTAATTTGTATAAGTTAGATGTTTCACCAGAAATTAATTATGTTTGTTAGAAAATGATTCGTTCGTGCAAAAACACTAACCGTATGCCGCCAGCTTAAGTAGGCACGCATGTGATTGGAGAGTAACAACTTCAATGAGCAGCAAATTTCTAAATATTCCATCGACGTTTTCTTTTTTTAGACTTGAGCACTTAGGTATGGGCTTTTTTTGGGCGACGAGCATGCTTTGCCACCGCTCTTCTCTTCTGTTTGCCAACAACGTTCAGGATGCATACATCGCAACGGTTTTGGTTTTTATCTCCTTTATGGCAAATGTTTTTACCATGATTACTGTGGCAGCTATTGTCCATAAACAACCAGAAAAAATTGCCCAAATACCTTCATGGATATTTATGGTCTTGCCTGTTATTGGTATTTCTTTGTATGGTCTCGTAAATATTTCAATCGGAGTTCCTGATATCTTGTTAATAATCGCCGGCGCCTTATTAACAGGCACCGGATTTGGTTATTTCTGGGGAATGTGGGCAGAAACATATGGACGTATTAAGCCTGAGCATAACACTCTGATCATTGTCTTGAATTTCATAGTTGCATTTGGACTTTGGATATTTGTTGCAGAAATTACTGAGACTTTTAAAGTGCCGGCAATAATCCCACTGCTATTCTTTATGCCGATGTCATGGTTCTGTTTAAGACGGCTTTCGCAAATACCAACAAACACAGTTACAAGACATGGGTACGATGATTACGCCGGTGCCTTACGCTCCCTATGGCTTCTAATTTTGGGTGCCAGCGTTATGTCGTTTCTATTTGGATATGTATGGCAACTTGCAGTACACTTCTCCGGCTCAGTATCCGAGGCGCATCATCTGGCCATGCTAGGAAACCTAGGAGTTGGTGTAGCGATATTGTTCTTTGTCATAGCTATGCGCTCACGCATAAACTTAAACCTGGTATACAGGTTTTTGGCTCCTACCATCATCATCGTTTGTCTGGTGCTTCCGTGGTTCATTCAAGAAACACCGGCTGCTGTAAATGTAGTGATGAGTTCCGGTTACGGGTTATTTGATATTGTAATTTGGCTCATGGTGGTAGAAAGCGCTTATGACTTCAGAGTGTCGGGTTTTGTGGTTGGCGCAATCATCAGATCAATATCGGTAATTGCACGTTTATTTGGCATGTTGACCGCAGTTTTGACAATAAACCAGCCCGCTGATTCTAATTTCTTGATATTTACCACCTTTATTGGCGGCAGTTATCTTTTGGTCATGTGGATAGTTGCCTATAGGAGATACAGCAAAAAGCACAATGTGTCTGCGGTTTATGCCGTCAACCAAGCATTTGAAGGTCGAATCCATGACTTTAGCACTTACTTAGATTCCGGTGCCGCTACCATCAACAAACCAGGGGAATTAACAACTTTGTTGCACGATAAAAGCTTGGTCATCGCAAAGCAGTACAAGTTGAGTCGACGAGAGACAGAGGTATTACCGTTCCTTCTTGAAGGTCGTAGCGCACGCATAATTGCCGAAAAACTATTTGTATCTGAAAACACAGTTCGTTCTCACATCCGTCACATTCTGGAAAAAGTAGGCATAAGATCAAAAGCGGAACTAATAGATATTGCTAATGCTTTGGATAATGGATTTCCGCCAAGACAACAGTGACTAAAGAGACCTGAACTAACAATCAGAATCATGTCTATAGTTCGCAGATAATCTTACTCATGACAAATGTCATGCCTCTTAATGACTCTGCTCACTAGTGATGCCTCCCCTTTAAGGCGCAAAATGACAGCATCTTAAAACTAACGGCGAAAAGGAGCATCATGGAAATAGTTGCTGTCGAAAATCTAGTAAAGCGTTACAAAGAGCTTCTCGCACTTGATCACTTTAATATGAAGATCGAGAAAGGTGAGATATTTGCACTTCTTGGACCAAACGGCTGCGGAAAAACTACCGCCATCAACTGCATCTTGCAGCTCCTCACCTATGACAAAGGAAGCATACGGTTATTTGGCGAAGAAATGACACCGGGGCGTTATGACATCAAGAGGCGCATTGGTATCGTGCCGCAAAACATCGCAGTATTTGAGGAACTTACTGTACGTGAAAACATCGACTACTTTTGTGCTTTGTATGTAAAGGATAAACATGAACGCAAAAAGCTGGTTAATGAAGCGATAGAATTTGTAGGGCTTGAAGACTATACAAAGTTCAGACCGCGCAAGCTCTCCGGCGGTCTTATCAGGCGACTCAACATAGCTTGCGGTGTGGTTCACAAGCCCGAGCTGATATTTTTTGATGAACCCACTGTGGCAGTTGATCCCCAAAGCAGAAACTCGATACTTGAAGGCATCAAGGCCTTTAATCGCAGTGGTGCGACCATCGTTTACACAAGTCATTACATGGAGGAAGTGGAAGAAATAGGCACACGCATCATGATCATGGATCATGGACGCATCATTGCCAGTGGCACCAACAACGAACTCAAGGCTATGATCGGCAACGCTGAGAAGATCCAAATTGAAATTGCAGATATGGATAATGTAGCTTTAGAGCAGCTCAAGAGTTTGCCCTTTGTTCAAAAAGTATGTTATGACAGTAAAACTTTGGATGTAACTTGCGCAGCCGGCAATAATAACTTGGGGCGTTTACTGGAAAAGCTTCAATCATTGCAGCTAAATATAGGGCGCGTTTACTCTGACCCACCCACGCTTAATGACGTATTCCTTGAACTGACCGGCACCGAGCTCAGAGATTAGGTAGGTGCATCATGTTAAACACATTTAAATACACTGTTCTCTCATTAACAAGAGTGCGAAGTGTTTTGTTTTGGACTCTGGCATTTCCAATTATTTTGGGAACGATTTTTTTCGCCATGTTTTCGAATATCGATTCCAGTAATGATTTTGAACCAATCCCAATTGCTGTTATAAACGACAGCAATTATCAAGATGAAGCCGCTTTCAGGCAATTGGTTGATACATTGTCAGAGACGGGCGAAAATCAAATGCTGGTGCCAAGTTTCGTAAAAGAGGAAACTGCTGCTAAAGAGCTTTTAAAAGATCAAAGCGTAGTGGGCTACTACAAAATTGAAACCGATGGTAAGCCAAAACTATATACGGCTGTAGGATCAGGAGCGGACTTTAGTACCTCAATCAACCAAACAATTCTCAAAAATCTACTTGACAACTATATACATAAATCTTCAACGATTAATACACTTATGGAAGAAAACCCCTTGACCTTAATGGATCCAGCGTTTACAGAAAACTTATACGAACAAAACAGCTATACAAATGAGATATCCATTACAGCAAATAAAGCATCCGGTTCTATACGGTATTTCTATTCTTTGCTTGGGTTTGCTTCAATAATGGCGGCAATGATTGGAATGACTGCTATTGTGCGTACTCAGGCTAATTTATCCGCATTAGGTGCCAGACGCGCAATTGGAGCAACCGCAAGGGCAAAAACTCTTGTCGCAACGCTTGTTGCTGCATGGTTGGTCTCTTATATCTGCTTGCTGATTGGTTACTGCTACTTAAGCTTTGTGTTGGGAATAAACTTTGGGCGTGATGCTTTAAGCATCTTAGGACTTGGAATTGCAAGTTTTATGGCAACAGGTCTGGGGGCATGCATCGGCACAATTCCTAAACTTCCCGAGGGTACTAAGATTGGTATCTTGACCGGTCTTACTTGCTTGGTGTCTCTATTTGCCGGTCTTTACGGCGAGCCAGCCATGGAACTTGCCGACAACCTTGCCAGAAATGCACCGATAATTCAGATGCTTAACCCCGCCAGACTGGTGACAGAGCTTTTTTATAGTCTCTATTATTTTGACGGTTATGAGCAATTCATTACCACATCGCTGTTTTTGGTAGCTTATGGTCTGGTTCTGCTTTTTATTGCGGCCACTTTTATGAGGAGGCAACGTTATGCAAGTCTTTAAAACAACCCTTAGGGTATTCTTTAAGCACATTTCTTACGTTTTAATCTATCTTGTTTTGCTAAGCTTTATGGGTGTCTTTATCGGCATATCTGTAGTTGGCACCACGAGCCAAGAATTTGTGGAAGAGCGACCAAGCATCGCTGTGATTGATCGTGACAATAGCGAGATTTCAATTGGACTGGGTAAGTTTTTAGGTAACCACGCAAATATCTTAGAGCTTGTAGATTCCAGACAAGCAATGCAAGATGCTGTGGCACAGAACTATGTTCAGTATTTGATAATTATTCCTAATGGTTTTGGTAAAGATTTTGTTGCAGCAGAAAGTAACGGCAATAAAGCTACGGAGCTGGAAACAGTTGTCAGCTTTGAGTCTGTAGCCGCAAACATGATGAACAATCTTGTAGATGAATACCTAAACACAATGCGAATTTATATCAGCAGCAACATAACTGTTGAACAAGGTGAGCTTGTTAGATTTGCAAACGCTGACATGATGGAAAATAGCACCGTTGCAGCTATCAACACTTCTCAGTCAGCACCGGTCTCTGCGCAGTGGCAGATCTACATGAAGTTTGTTAGCTACACAACTATGGCTGCGATTATCATCTGCACAGCAGTTATGCTTTCAGCTTTCAATCGCACTGATATACGCCGCCGCAACCTCATCTCACCAATTTCTCTTTTATCCACAAACCTTCAGATTGCTTTGGCTTGCACGGTCGTAGCCATATTGTCCTGGGCTTGGTCGGTATCGCTTGGGCTGATCGTTTTTGGACAAACTCTGGCTGGCGTGAATACTACAGTTATTGGCTTAAACGCATGTGGTTTATTGGCGATAGCTATCGTTTCGTTAGCGATAGGGTTCTTAATTGGTCAATTAAGTCATAATGAAGCTGCCGTTAATGCTGCCGGCAATATCACCGGTTTGGTGCTCTCGTTTTTTGGTGGCGTGTGGATCCCGCTTGAATTAGTTGGTTCAGAGATCGCAGCAATAGCCAAGTTTGACCCAATATATTATTACAACGAGCTCATCAATAAAGCTAGTGCTTTAAATGAGTTCACGAGCGAAAGTATAACGCCCTTGCTTGGCAATATCGCCATGACCTTGCTTTTTGCGGTTGCAATTTTCTCGGTAGCATTAGTAATCGGCAGGCTCAAACAAAGA
>DBCW01000100.1:2550-10796 GCA_002293265.1 Eggerthellales bacterium UBA948 | reverse complement strand
GTGCGTAACCATGGAGCGGAGGGTCCACCCGATCCCTTTCCGAACTCGGTAGTTAAGCTCCGCATCGCCGAAGGTACTGTGGCGTAGGCCATGGGAGACTAGGACGTTGCGCACGTACAAGGTATTTTTTTATGCCCTGAAACCTGATTAGGCGTGAGAGCTGATTAAACGTCCTAGTCTCCCATGGCCTGCCATGGCATCGAACGTTAAGAAAACGTGCC
The DNA here is from genome assembly GCA_002293265.1 of Eggerthellales bacterium UBA948. Classification (GTDB taxonomy): domain Bacteria; phylum Actinomycetota; class Coriobacteriia; order Coriobacteriales; family UBA8131; genus UBA8131. The sequence continues at coordinate 10,575 of DBCW01000100.1, read as the reverse complement.
AGTGGCACGTTTTTAGTGAGATGGGGTTCGCAGCCTGCGCGAACCTATTAAACGACTAGGACGCAAAAATCTAATGTGCAAAAGCAATATTTTCAAATTACGTATTTTTTTTATGCTAGTACTCTTTTTGGTAAACCCAGCCACCTTTAATCAAAAGCTCTTTGGCTTCCTTAAATTTATCTAAGATGCCATGATAGTCGGTGGGGTTGTGTCGGCCTCGCGGGTCAAAGCCTAGATTGATCCATTTGATGTTGCCCACAAAGCCCAGAACTGTATCATCACCGGTCGCCAGGCGAGCTAATGCTGCCAGGTAGGCGAGTCGTTCGCCGGATACCGGACGCTCAGAGTGCATGGCGGTATATTCTACCGCATGAAGTGCGCAAAGACCTGATATCACAGGCTTGAAGCTGGCGACTTCAAGGATTCCATCTGCTATCTGCTCCGCACTTTGTCCCTCGTATAGCGGCTCAGTGCCACTCATCAGATTAAGACCTGCTTCTTTGCCGTATTTTATAGTTTGCCTGCGTTTTATAGGATCTATGTCAGTGATCTCGCCCTCGCCTAAGCGAATGGTGTGGTAAAAAGAGTCAAATCCACTTTCCTTAAGTTGACGTGCCTGCAAGATGTCAATCTCGCCGGTGTTAACCATTAGCTTTACATTCTCAGGAATGCTTAGGCGAACAGCTTGCGCTATGTCACAGAGTTTGTCGATGTCAAAACCGTCGGTTGTCATGAGCGATATAAGCTCAGCACCGGCATCGGCGAGAGTTTGGCTGTACTTGACAATGGTCTTAGTGTCCAGCTCTCGCTCAGAATTGTCTGCAGACACCGAGGTGTTGATGGCAGCGTATCCACAATACCGGCAATTGGATGCGCAAGGATTAGCGTCTATGCCAATTTGCGCAAAAATATGGCCGGACTCGCCGGCTAACTTAACAGCCTTTACGCGCGCAGCCTTAATATACTCCTGCGCCTCTGTAGTATTTTCAGATAACGAAATAAGTTCAAGAAGCTCACTACGTCTAAGCATTATTTCCTCCTACGAACATACGCAACCGATTCATCGAGTGCGTGCAGTACCTGATCAATCTCGCTTTTTTTAGTAAAGTAACCCGGGGAGAATCGGATTGTTCCACTCGGAAATGTTTTAAGTGTGCGATTTGCCCATGGAGCGCAGTGCAGATCGCACCTTGTAATGATGTGGTAATGGCTGTCCAATCGCCAAGCAATTTTGCCAATCTCCAGACCGGGTGCATCAATAGCCAGCACGCTTACCGATCTCTGGGCATCACGTGTGCCATGAACCCGTAGACCATCGATACGTTGAACTCCGTCTAAAAGTCGCTGCCAATTCTCCATCTCTTTGGCGTGAATGCGCTCGATGCCAACTCGATTGATCCAGGCTAGAGAAGCGGCGAGACCGTAATAGCCCATAAGGTTGGGAGTTCCGGATTCAAAACGCATCGGAGTAGCGTCAGGCACTGTATCGAGTTCACTCATAACACCTGTACCGCCAACAACTAGTGGAGAGATTTTCTCGGCAATCTTGGGCGGTACAATAAACCCGCCTACACCGGGAGATCCCAAAAGCCCTTTGTGCGCGGCAAAACAAAGAATAGAGATATTGTCTTGCTTAATGTCGATAGGTAATACCCCGCCACTTTGAGCGCTATCAACTATGTACAGCAGGTCATGTTCTTGCGCTATTTTGCCTATTTCACGAATAGGAAGCACCGTGCCACAGACATTGGATGCGTGAAGCGTGATTATCGCCTTAGTATTAGTGCGGACGAGTGGCTTGATGTCTGTGGGATCCAATTCACCGTTACTGTCGCAAGGAATGAAATCAAATTGAACGCCCTTCTTGCGCATCAAAAAAAGCGGTCGAGTGACGGCGTTGTGCTCCATAGAGGAGATGAGCACATGATCACCACGTTTAAACAGACCCCTGATGACGATGTTTAGTGCATGGGTGATGGACGGCGTGAGCACTACTTGTTTAAAGTCTGAAGCATTAAACAGGCTCGCTAATTTGGTACGTGCGTAACGGGTCTTTCTATTGAGCACACAGCTGGTACCATAACCGCTACGGTCTAGGTTGCAACCTACATCTTCGATATATTGAGCTACGGCTTTAGCTACCCCGGGCGGTTTTGGAAAACTTGTGGAGGCATTATCGAAGTATATCTTCTTCATTAAAAGATCCAACCGGGGGAGGGACCCTCAAGAATATCCCAGCCTGAATCTCTGAATCGCTCTTTGCAGCCGCCAATGTCCCAACCCTGACCGCCCTTTTCTGTGCGAGCTACGGTGTCGCGAGGGTTGGTGCCCACTTCAGCCCAAGCAAGGTTGGCACCATATGCTGATGGCAGTTGATTGCCGCCGGCACAGTTAAGGCGCGGATACAAACCGCTTGCCAAACGATAGATGGCAACATATAAAGAGCAATGCCAAGAAGTTATCATGCCAAGGTCGTGCAGTTTGGTGCCTGGTACGCCAATGCGGCGACCAACGCCGGCACTTTGTGCCCCACTATCAATACAGATACGAGTCTTCTCGGCAAGCTCCTGTGGTGTGTGCTCCGGGCCGACAGGCTCTACGCATGTAGAGAGACTGAGTCCTGCCTCGCGAATATTGGCAAGTGTTGCCAATCGTGTTTCTGCAGGGATAGTCGTGACAACGCCTTCTCCCATGCGAACAGCGTGATAACATCCGTTAAACCCTGCTGCTTTAAGTTGCTTGGCCTGCTCCAGCGTCATGTCACCGGTGTTTGCTAAAAGCGGCATATCTTTGGAGATGACCTCGCGCACAGCACTGCCCATTTCAAGCAGCGTTTCAAAACTGTAGGAGGCAGTGCAAAGCAACAGTATAAGGTTGGCACCTTGGTCTTCGTATATCTTGGCGTATTCTACAACGTCTGCCTTAGGGATCTCGATCTTTTCTTTGCGTACAGAGTTGCAGGCTGCAAACGAACAGAACTGACAGTTCTTGCCGCAAGGAGTGGCATTAAGTCCAATTTGTGCATGTATCTCGGCCTTGCCGTCAGCACTTTGAATGCTAAGATCACGGCCGACTTGACGCACCAGAGCAGCTTCATGTGAGTTGGGGTCAAGCGAGTAAAGCTTGATGATCTTATCATCGGTAAGACCTTTTCCGAGCAAGGCTTCTTCAACAATTGCTGCAATATCATCATCGATAATAAAAGGGCGCATTATACTCTCCCAATTCTTATACTGTGGTCGTGAAAGTGCCGCAGGTTGCGGTGTATTGCTTCTTGATTGATATAGTATACTAGATAAACTCAACTAATAGAGGAAGTCTATTCACATTATTGGTGAAGCTGTGGCAATTGATTACGTCTCCTCTTAAATGACAAGAGAGACACAGAGTATAGCTAAGTATATTGCAGGCAGAGTGAGAGATAAGTATGAAAGCAATAAGCTCTTTGAAAGATGTAAGAGACCACTACGCTAACGTTGCCCTTAAGGTGCAAGATGAGAGCAACAACAGTGCGGATAACAGCACGGAGATCATCAGCCAAATTGGTGAAGATGTAGCCGGTGCTATTCATGGTTTGGAGCGTATGGCTGATCTTCCCAAACGTGCAGTCTCCTCTTGCAGAGGATGTGCTGATTCAGTAGGCAAGGCAAAGCTTAAGCCCGGAGAAGTTGTTTTGGATCTGGGAAGTGGAGGGGGCGGCGATGTGATCGTTGCGGCACAGACAGTTGGTCACAATGGATACGTCTACGGTTTGGACATGACTGATGAAATGCTAGAACTTGCAAATGCAAATATAGCAGAAGCGCAGATAACTAATGCGGAGTTTATAAAGGGTCATATCGAAGAGATCCCACTGCCGGATGCGCATGTAGACGTTGTGCTCTCTAACTGTGTTTTGAACTTCAGTGCAGACAAGACTTCGGTTCTAAAAGAGTCTTTTCGCGTTCTTAAGCCAGGCGGGCGCATCATAATTTCGGATATCGTATCCTTTTTGCCTATCGCGCCTGAAATTTACGACGACCTATGTGCCTTTGTGGGTTGTATTAACGGCATGAGCTCAGATGCAGAATATCGATCACTTTTTAAACACATTGGTTTTGAGCGGATAGAGTTCTCGCAGATATCGCTTTATAGCTACGAAAGTATGGAGCAAAAATCTGTAGTGCGAGGGCGCGAAGCACAGTTTGCTCCTCTTAAGAATTATGCCCAAGCAATTGATAAGGTTTCGGGCAGTGTGACCATAGAGGCTCGAAAGCCACTGACAAGCCAAGGCTAGATTGCATAGCTTAAGTATTAACAAGGGCTGTGACTATTTATCTTTGACAAACCAAAGCATCGATGGGCTCAACGTCTGGAAGGAAGACTCACGGTACAGTATGTCTTGTATTAGATAATTACTCATACAAGTAAATGATTGCAAGCGTTATGTCTCATAGTGCTATCGACAGGATGATTAAGTTGTCGTATGGTTATACATGCACAAAGGACATTATTTTCTTGTATATAAAACTTTATAAGACAGCATATTTGGATGTATAGATGGGAGAGTATATGCAAAATACCGACAAGCCCAAGGCACCGGCTCCGCTGGATACGCCAAGCACGGATCACAAACTTACAACTAAAGCGGGAGCCCCGGTTCCTAACAACACAGATGCTATTACGGTAGGTTCTCGCGGGCCTATGCTTATGCAAGATGTGTGGTATTTAGAAAAGATGGCCCACTTTGATCGCGAGGTCATCCCTGAGCGTCGTATGCATGCCAAGGGTTCAGGTGCATTTGGAACCTTTACGGTAACAAATGACATCACCAAGTACACTGCCGCAAAGGTCTTTGAGGGTGTTGGCAAACAAACAGCGGTTTTTGTGCGTTTCTCAACTGTGGCAGGCGAGCGAGGTGCAGCAGATGCTGAGCGAGACATTCGCGGTTTTGCTACTAAGTTCTATACCGAGGAGGGTAATTGGGATTTGGTGGGAAACAACACACCGGTGTTTTTCATTAGAGACCCTCATAAGTTTCCCGATCTAAATCACGCTGTAAAGCGTGACCCAAAGACCAATTGCCGCAGTGCTCAAAACAACTGGGATTTCTGGTCATGTCTACCCGAAGCTCTGCACCAGGTAACAATCGTGATGAGCGATCGTGGTATTCCTGTGGGGTATCGCAATATGCACGGATTTGGATCGCATACCTTCTCGATGATTAACAAAGATAAAGAGCTGGTATGGGTCAAATTTCACTGGGTATGTAAACAAGAAATAGAAAACTACACTGACGAAGAAGCCGGCGAGGTAATAGCTCGCGATCGTGAAAGTTCTCAAACTGACCTTTTTGGTGCTATTGAGGACGGTGATTTTCCTAAGTGGGATTTATTTATACAGGTCATGACTCAAGAACAAGCAAAAGCACATCCGGAAAATCCTTTTGATATAACCAAGGTATGGCGACACGGCGACTATCCGTTGATTCCCGTGGGAACAATGGAGCTAAACCGCAACCCGGAAAACTACTTTGCCGATGTTGAGCAGGCTGCTTTTAATCCGGCTAATGTGGTTCCCGGCATCAGCTTCTCTCCGGACAAATTGTTGCAAGGTCGCTTATTCTCATATGGTGATGCTCATCGTTACCGCCTGGGAATCAACCACCATCAAATACCAGTGAACAAACCAATAGTACCGGTGCACTCATACGACCGCGACGGAGCAATGCGAGTGGATGGAAACTACGGAGCTACCAAAGGTTACACGCCAAATAGCATCGGCGAGTGGGTAGAACAGGGAGACTTTAGCGAGCTTGTAGACCCAACGTTGGTATGGGAGGGTGCCGTAGGGCGTTATTCTCAATACGATGGTGATGATCCTTACCACCAACCCGGATTACTATGGAATTTAATGTCAATAGAAAAGCAAATTCTACTCATCGAAAACACTGTGCGCAATTTTGCTGAGGTTACTGAAAACATAAAGTTGCGCCATGCAGCCCATTGCTATTTAGCAGATGAAAATTACGGTCATGCGCTGGCTGATGCTGCAGCGCTAGATATCGCAAGAATTAAGGACTTGGCATCCATGACCTTTAATGAGCGGTTAAAGGCAACTATGACTCAATGAGGATGGGAAAGCGGCAAAAAATACTTAGGGGGTATTTGAATTGAAATCCAATAACTTCGTTTTATCATGCGTGCTATGCACAGTGATTACGTTTACATTTTTTCCTTCCACATCGCTGGCGGAAAACTCAGATTCGTATGCCTCGGAAGAGCAAACAGATCCTGCAGGAGCAGAAGAGGTTTTAAAAGATGCAGCTGCTTCTGCTGAGGCAATTGCGTCAAACTATGACACAAGTGAAGCAACAGTAACAAAAAGTGACATAGCCAGCGACACCTCTTCCAAAGATGCAGAAGCTGTTGATGACGGACTGGCAAGAACCGTTTCTTATGACATGGGCTCAAATAACATAAGTTCAAGTTGGGCGTTATTAAACTTTCAACTCATTCTTTCCGGCATTGCTTTTGCAGTCGCATTTGCCGCGCTGCAAAGAGATAGGAAAAAGAAGCCCAAGCAAAACTTTAAAGTAATGGCAGCAAGCGTGCTCGCCCTTGTTTCCCCGGTTTTATTTTTTCTCACAGAAGACCTGATGAGCAAAATGGTCTACGTCGATGTGTGGACAATACTATACGCTGCAATATTCATAGCAGAAGCTTCTTTCCTCATCTCTGCATTTAATGTAAAAGAGCAGGAAACGGAAGGCTTTTGGAGACGCCTTAATTAAATTGTTGGTAAAAATGCACAATTAGGTGTAGAATGTATTATGTGATTAAAAATATTATACAAAAAGTATAATAAACCACACAAAACTACATCAATATGTAGTTTTTACAGCAAGAATAGTAGAGTCACAATTGACTGGTAAATCCCGTAGTTTTGAAGGAGCGGGAAATTTTGGTGACGATACGACAAGCCATCTTTTGTCTTCAACCTAACAATCTTTGAATAAGTGAGTCAGGGAACAAAAGAAAATACTCAAAGGGGGGTATTTAAATGAAGACCGTTAAATCCTTTTTATCATGCGTGCTATGTGCTGCATTAGTGCTCACATTCTTCCCCGCCGCTTCGCTGGCGACAGCCTCAGAAGTGTTAGCTTCAGAAAAACTAGTTGAAACCACGCAAGCAGAAGAGGCCTCATTGTATGGCGACGACGCTGAATCTACAGAAGCAAAGGAAACGCTATCAGACAGCGAATCCGCTGAATCTACAGAAGCAGATACAATAGAAACTGCGTCTGACAAAAAAGAAGAGAACACTGTAGTAGACGAACAGTCATCAGACAATGGCGCAGACAAACCTTCAAACTATGCGGCAGAGTCTGAAAATACCACTGATTCTTCAACCACTATTGTTAAGTTTTCTATCCTCGATCAACCCTCTTTGCATTATGCGTTTGCAAGTGCTCCAAAAACTCAAGATGGATTACCCTTGCCTGCAAAAGTGCAAGCATATGTAGAAGGGCAAACAAAAGCCCAAGATATATCTGTTACATGGACAGGAAATAAATCCTACACCGGAGCTCTTGGCAAAGTTGTCTTTACTGCCGAGCTTGAAGAACCATACACCTTGGCGCAAGACCTTGCTGCCCCAACTATCACAGTAGAAGTAACGCGATTAGGGCCGGACAATAGCGCCACAAAAGAAATACTCACAGGCTCTGCAGGAACCGGTCTTATTTGGACTTTAGATACTGATACAGGTGTTCTGGCAATTACCGGTGTCGGCTCAATGACTACCTATGGCAGCCCCGCTGCTGTTCCCTGGAACGCTTATCGCGCTTCCATAACTTCTGTTGTGCTGCCTGTCGGTATTACTTCGATATCGAACCATGCCTTTTCCTCAACCGGCATAAGCTCCATAACTATACCTTTAGGTGTAACCAAGCTTGGTAGTTATGTGTTTGAGGGCTGCACGTCTCTTACATCTGTAGATATGCCGGACAGCATAACTGCTATAGGCAGTTACACATTTTACAAT
>DBCW01000100.1:2299-2484 GCA_002293265.1 Eggerthellales bacterium UBA948 | reverse complement strand
ACTGTAGGCAGTTACACATTTTATAAGTGCACATCTCTTACCTCAGTTGACATCCCTGATGGCGTAACAAGTATTGGCACTGCTACGTTTCAAGGCTGCACATCTCTTGCCTCAGTTGACATCCCTGATGGTGTAAAAAGTATTGGCAGTAGTGCGTTTAATGGCTGCACATCTCTTACCTCAGT
>DBCW01000100.1:1730-2290 GCA_002293265.1 Eggerthellales bacterium UBA948 | reverse complement strand
AGTTGACATCCCTGATGGTGTAACAAGTATTAGTAGTGGTACTTTCTATAACTGCACGGCTCTCGTATCAATCGATATTCCCGAGAATCTGCTTTCTATAGGTAGCACAGCGTTTACTTCATGTTCTTCTCTAACCTCTATAAGTATTCCCGATGGTGTAACCACCATTGGATTTGCTGCGTTTCAGAACTGCCGTAAGCTCGTCTCAGTCAATATTCCTGATGGAGTGACGGCAATTTCAGACTCTACATTCGGTAACTGTGATTCTCTTACTGCTATCGATATCCCCGATAGCGTAACCACGATAGGTGACTCTGCGTTTTATGGCTGTTCGTCACNNATCCGATAACATAACAACGATTGGTGAAAGCACTTTTTCTTCTTGCATAAAAATTACTGCTATTGACATCCCTCAAGGCGTAACCAGCATTGGCAACAATGCGTTTTTTAACTGCACGGCACTTAGTTCCTTGGCCATACCGGAAAGTGTGACTTCTATTGGTTCAACTGCTTTCAGTTTCTGCAGTTCTCTTACGTCTTTAACTATTCCCGAAAATGTA
>DBCW01000100.1:0-1716 GCA_002293265.1 Eggerthellales bacterium UBA948 | reverse complement strand
TGGTAATACGCCTCCATCCATCAGTGTAGATTCGTTTTCATGGGTTGCAACTCAAGGCACGCTTTATTACCCTGCCGGGTCAACGGGTTATCCGGAGATGAAAGCTTCGGCTACAACTATTCAAAACTGGAGTGCAACTGAATATGCTTCATCGTATGCCGTAACATTGCATTTGGATGGTGCTGCAGGTGGCACGCCGCTTACCAGTTATGACTTTGGTGTGGGCGCAACCCTGCCCACGGATTATATAAATGGCGACTCCGTCTTTTTGGGCTGGTACGATAATGCGGCTTTCACCGGCAATAAGATGACTGCCATTAGTGCTACCGATATTGGCGACAAAGAGTACTGGGCGCGTTGGATAAACGATGCTGATCTCGCAACGCTAAGCTACAAAGCACTTGCCCTTGACTATGATGGTGTAACGGAGCAGAGTGTCGCGAGTGTATCGGTCTCACCTGCAAGCGAGCAGGTGGCTCCTATTTCTGGTAGCGCACAGGGTTGTGTCGCCCAAACACACGAAGCCTACACCTTCATCGGCTGGTTTGCTGATGGATCTGACTATACGGGTGCTCCACTTACTACCGAATATAACTTTGTGCCTGCAAAAGAAACAGGTAGCGACATCTATGTGCCAGGTGCATATGTGGCTGTGTACAGAGAAAAAGCACCGGTCACCATCTCGTATGAAGTTAAAACTTTTGACACCAGTGGTAAGAGAGAACAAGTTGCTACCAATGGCGGTAGCATCAGCGCAACTAGCGAGCTGTTGGCTCCGGCATCAGGTGTTGCTGTCGGTTCCACCGCATCTGCTGCCAATCCGGGCTATGTCTTTTACGGTTGGTATCTAAAAGGATCCAAATACGATGGGATTCACCCGCTTAGCTCAGAGCTTCACTTTGCACCTGCTGTGGATACAGAAACAGGTCTCAATGTAGAGGGCGAATATGTAGCGGTATACCTCGAGAGCCCCGGTCAGATTTTTATGTATATATCTTTAAGTTTTGCAAACGAAGGTACCGCCTTGCAAGGCACCACCGTGGGCGGACAAGTTTCGTCTAAAAGCGAATCAGTGCCACCTGCGACAGGAAATGCTCAGGGCTCTACTGCTACACCAAACGCAGGATATAGTTTTAAGGGATGGTATCTTTATGCAGGTGCTGATTACACAAGTTACTCGGGTACCCCCGTTTCTACTTCGCTGACCTTTGTGCCCCAAAAAGACCCTACAGCTCAAGCCTACGTGCATGCAAACTATGCAGCAGTTTTTGAGGAGAATGCCCCGGTAATCTTTAACTACTCTGTAGCAACTCTAGCCTCAGACGGTGAAACCCCGGAAAACCCCACACTTGGTGGTTCGGTTACACTTACCACAGAAACAGTTGCTCCGGCATCAGGAACAGCCAGTGGCTCTATGGCTTCTGCTCCTAACCCCGGGTACTCATTTTTAGGTTGGTACAGTGCCGGCAGTAACTATAAACAAGCTCCCATCTCTGCAACTCCGCCAATGGTTCCTTTAAAGATCAATGGGGTCTACACCGCAGCTGACTATGTGGCAGTATATAAAGAGGGTGCCTCGGTTTCTGTCGCTTATGCAGCAATAAGTCTTGCAAGTGACGGAAGCTTGCAAACTGCAACAAACGGCGGAAGCGTAAGTTCTGACGGTGAGAACTTGCCACCGGAGACCGGTGAGGCTCAAGGTGTTACAGCATCTGC
>DBCW01000122.1 GCA_002293265.1 Eggerthellales bacterium UBA948 | reverse complement strand
CCACACAAACTACCGAAGCCTCTTATTTGATGATTTGGATTTTGCTATCATGACACATATGCGCAGGTAATTTGGGGTGTGTGTTATAATCTGGTGAGTAAAACTTCTTGAAAAGAGAGTCCTACCTATGTCCAATGAAAGCGAATACAAAGAGATTCGAGGCACTGAAGACCTAGCACTCAGAAAAGAGTACTTGGCGCTTGGTAAGGGACTTCAAAAAGTAGATGGCTTGCATACTTCTGAGTACTACGACGAGATTACTGATGACGTAGCATCCGGTAAGTACGATATTTCAGCAGCTTGTCTAAAAATCGAGGAGCGCTACAACAACCTAGACGGTGACTCGCCAGAGATGGTGACCAAGGAGCCTGATATCTCAGCCTCAAGAATTGCTCTTGTTCTTGAAAAAGGCGGGTTTAAGTTTTCGCCTCTTAAGTTAAAAAGCATTCATGAAGAGTTGTTTCATGATGTATTGCCTTACAAATGGGTTGGTGTTTTTAGAACTGTAAATATAGAAAAAGCGGAACGCATATTAAATGGTAGGTCTGTTGAGTACGCGGACTACAACAGCATTTTCGATACACTTAAATATGATTTTGATGAGCAGAAAAATGTACAGCACTCTTTGCCATTTGACTCCGCACAAATAGAATCATTAGCTGATTTTGTATCAAATATTTGGCAAACCCACCCCTTTAGAGAAGGCAACACAAGAACCATTGCAACTTTTTTAATCATGTATCTCAGAAACCTTGGGATCGACATTGATAATGAGCCGTTCAAGGAACATGCCGACTTCTTTAGAAATGCTCTGGTAAGAAGTAATTACTCCAACGTCCGGGAAGGCATTCAAATCGATAAAAGCTTCTTGAGAACTTTTTTTGAGCATCTTCATACGATCAGATCACATAACTTGGCAGACCAAGACCTAAGGTGCCAACAACTATTCAAATAGTCGAGCCTACAATAACGTGCTAAACTTCGTATCAACAACTCTTGGCTCTAGCGGGAAGGCTATATTATGAGTGAGACCAAAGACCAAAACCAACAGCAACAACCGGACTACAATCAGGTGCCCGAGCAACAGCAACAGCAACAGCAACAGCAACAGCAACAGCAACAGACTGATTATAATCAGGTGACCCAGCAACAACAGCCCGATCTATATCAAGCGCCTCCGCAATCTCAGCAACCGCAGCAGCAGTTTGATCCTTACCAAGTGTCGATGGCACCGCAGTCACAGCCTTACCCTCAGCCACAACCATACCCTCAATCTCAACCGCAGCCACAGCCTAACAACTATCAGGCAACTCCCCTACAGGATCAATACCTTGCTCCCATGCAAGACCCTTACTATACATCGTCGCAGCAACAGATGCCTTATTCCGATCCTTATCAGCAACCGGGTGCGCCAATATATCCGGCACCCATGCAGGCTCCCGCCCCAACAAGTGATTTTGGCAAGATAGGTGGCGCCATTTTGGCGTTCATTATTTTGCAAGCGATATATGCGTTTACTATGATTGCCGGCTTTCCCGGAGCTATTGAGGATCTATTTAGAGGAATGCTGCAAATGGGCGGACAGTTCTCTAGCGACACCTCTATCTACTCCTCTCGCTACACCTCTGCCAGCGAAAACAATATCTTCACTTCTATAATTGCGGTTGCCACGCTTATTTTGTATTCGATCATCATCATCATGACCTTGATACAGCTCATTACTCGCAATAGCGGATTCTTGCGCAACTTCCAGCTGGCGGGGATAGTGGCTATCGTTGGCAATTTGATAGTCTTTGTCATCAAGGAATACTTCCACATTACCGATCTACTTAACGGAAACACTAGCTACAGCATCTTTAGCAATATGGATTATCACTGGTCGCTGGTTATGTTGGCACTATTGTGGACGATCTTTTGGACGCTGTATTTTGTTAGGTCGTCTCGGATGATGTATTTCATGAGTCCCAGTAATCCGTATTCGCCGGAACGTGGCATTCCTTATGTGGAGAAGGCGCTGTTTGGAAAGACTGTTCATAAGTGATACTAGCTTTTCTGTGCACATTTGATTTCCGAGCGACATTTGCAGTCGTTATGTGAGTGCTTGGGTGGATTCCCGCCTGCGCGGGAATGACAGGGGGTGGCGGGAATGACAGGCGCTTTGCGCTACACACGCTACCTTTTGACGCAGGGTGGATTCCCGCCTGCGCGGGAATGACAGGGGGTAGCGGGAATGACAGATGAAAAATAACTGCAAAACACGATGAAAGACACATGCAGTTCGTAGCCGAAGCATCTGGACAGATGCTTTTTGGGCAACATCTGAAATCGCTACATGATGCCGTTGGCTCTTAGCACCAAGACCACCACTATTACTATTATGGCTACTAAGACAACCGATCCTGCAATCAGCAACACCTTTGCTTTTAAGGCCTGCCCTTTTAAGTTGTCGTGAGTTACCTGCAGTTCTTTTACGGATTGCGCCAGCGTTATCTCGTACTGCTCGTTTTCTCTTATTAGCTCGCCAAGTCTTTGAGTTTCTTCGGGGTTGTTTTTTACGTGGCGACTGTAATCTATGCGCTTATTTGCGTTGTCCACCTTGTTCGACATTTCCTCGATCGTGGCTTTTTCCACCGCGATCAAGCCCTTTAGGCGATCAATCTCGGCTTCTAATGGACGCTCCTCGCTGGCAAATGCGCTTTTCTTGCTCTCCAACTCTGATTCGGCTTGATTCTTTAAGTTCACTGCTGAGGAGCGCTGAACCTCCCAAGTTTGCACGATAGGTTTTTGGGCAGAAAACTTAAGTTCCAAAGTGCCACGCTTCTCATCACTTGCTCGCCTTAACTGGCGCTCTAACGAGTCGTATTCTTTCTTGGCGGCTAATAACTCGTCTTCAATATCAAGCATGCTTCTTTTGGCAGAATCATAAGCATCCTGCAGCGGCTTAATGGTTTTACGGTGAGACTCTTTCATGTCGGTAAGTTTTGTCTCCCATGGCCTGAGCTCATTTTCCAAAGAACGTCTTTGCGCCTCTGCCTTATCTAAAGCCGTGCGCGACTCACTTAAAATCGTTTGTTGCTCACCAAATACCGAGTCGTAGTTTGAAAGTATCGAAATATTGTCTGCTTGTATGGTTTTGTCGTTTTTGATGCGTGTGCGCAGCGCATCTAGCTCATTACGCTTGCCTTTAAGCTCGCGTCTGTATGAGTTGCTGCCCATCAAGGCACTAAAACTATCCTTAATCGTCGTGCCTGTTTGCACACGCGCGCGACGCCCACTACCTGCAGACATCTCCCTGTTGCTCGCATTTTGCGATAAGTCTTGTTTATCGTTTCGAGCCGTCATCATGCTCATCAAACCTCCGCTATTTTAGCATCTCAAATCGTTGGGAATATTACCTATCCATTATACGGATTAGCCACATAAGCCGCAGCGGCAATTGTATAGGTTGTAAAAGATTACACAGCCCTTACATAAACTTTCGAACCACAGCCATCGCTCCCCTAACGTACCACGGTTCCATCTTTTTGGCTACAGCCTCAAGCTCGGCAATAATCCGGATGTGTTGAGGGCACTTTTTCTCACAAGCTCCACATTTTGTGCAGCTCCTGGCGTTACTACCCTTTTTGTTGCTCATACCCGAGTTGAGCACATACATCTGCATGCCCGCATAATATCCCATTGCGTACCTGGCATTATAGGCAGAAAAACAACCCGGAATGTTTACGCCACTTGGGCACGGCATGCAATAATTACAGCCCGTACAATCCACCTTGTAATGCCTTTTAAACGCTTCGGCTACCGGCTCAAAAACCGCAGCCTCCTGAGCACTTAACATCCCCGGCTCAGATAAATCGGCTATGGCAATATTTTCATCCAGCTGCTCCATCGCATTCATACCGGACAATACCACGGTCACTGCACTTTGATCTAAAAGCCAGCTCATTGCCCACGACACAGCACTGCGCTCAGGATTTGCCGCTTTAAATATCTTGTCCACCTCGCGAGGTAGCCCGGTTGCCAGCTTTCCGCCAAGCAGCGGCTCCATAACAATTACCGGCAACCCCTTTTGGGCAGCTTTTTCTACCCCGGCACGCCCGGCCTGATAGTTCTCATCCATATAGTTGTATTGAATCTGGACAAAATCCCAATCATACGCATCTAGCAGCTGCATATATTCATCTTGCGACCCATGAAATGAAAATCCAATTTGACCTATCTGCCCATTTTGTTTTTTAGCCGCAATCCACTCTTCAATGCCTATTGCCTTAAGCTTTCCCCAGCTTTCAGGTTTAGATATATTGTGGATTAGATAATAGTCAATGTGATCAGTGCGTAACCTACTTAGCTGCTCGCTAAAGATCTTTTCGGCATCTTCAATTGATTTACACCTGCCGTGCGGCAGCTTTGTTGCCAAATAAACCTTGGATCGCACATTGTTTTTGGCTAAAACCTCGCCAAGCACGGCTTCGCTTTCCGGGTAGATATAAGCGGTGTCAAAATAGTTGACCCCACGCTCGATCGCCGAAATGATTAGCTTCTCCACTTTTTCTTTATCTGTAGCCACGGCTCTGCGCGGAAAGCGCATGCAACCAAATCCTAAAACCGAAAGCTCTTTACCCGATCTTGGATCCAGACGATATTTCACTCGATCACCCCTACAACGTCCTCACTTTTACACGAGCAAGATAATGTAGCGAGAACTGTCGCCGCCATCATTAGACTCACAAAGTCACGATTATACGGCTAATGCCATACCGAGATGGTGAGAATGGAGAAACTTACGCTAATTGTTTATGTTGAGCAATATACCTTCGCGCGACCCAAAGAAACCTACGTGCAGGTACGCCTTATAGCTTCACGCCACCCTTTCATCAATTCCGCACGCCTTTGTTCATCCATTTGCGATTCAAACTTCTGCACACTTCCGCGCAAGTCGCTCAGCTCTTCAAGACTTTGCCAAAAACCGCTGCAAAGACCCGCTAAATAGGCCGCACCTAATGCTGTGGATTCAATCGCTTCCGGTCGTATTATCGGCGTGTTTAAAATGTCGCTTTGAAACTGCATGAGAAAGTTATTTGCAGATGCCCCGCCGTCAACATTGAGCGCATTTATAGCCACCTCGGCGTCATCTTCCATAGCCTTGACCAGGTCATAAACCTCATATGCCAATGACTCCAACGCTGCTCGCACTATATGCGCCTTGGTAACTCCACGGGTGAGCCCAAATATCGCTCCGCGCGCATGCGGATCCCAGTGCGGAGCACCAAGTCCGGTAAATGCCGGCACCACATAAACGCCATTGGAATTAGGCACCGTCAGCGCTATCTGCTCGCTTTGCTCTGCCGACTCAATAAGCCCAAGCTCATCCCGCAGCCACTGAATCAAAGCTCCGGCCACAAACACACTGCCCTCAAGTGCATATTCAGTCTTAGGTGTGGATAAGGTGCGGTTACTTCGCAAGTTGTCGGGCGCTGACGCGGCAATGGTAGTGACCAACTGATGCTTTGAATCACAAGCATTTTCTCCCGTATGCATGAGCAAGAAGCAACCGGTACCATAAGTGTTCTTAGCTTGCCCCGGCTCAAAGCAACACTGCCCAAACAAAGCAGCTTGCTGGTCTCCGGCCACGCCTCTTATGGGGATACCGGCCGGAACACCAACGTGAGCAGTCACGCCAAAGTCACCTGATGACGGCCTTACCTCCGGCAGGATTTGTTCGGGAACATCAAAGCGCCTAAACAGCCACGGATCCCACTTGCCTTCGTGAATGTCGTAGAGCATGGTGCGACTGGCGTTGGTTGGGTCAGTTGCATGCACCGCGCCTTTTGTGAGCGACCAAATGAGCCAAGTGTCCACCGTGCCAAAGGCAAGGCGACCGGATGTTGCGAGCTCGCGCGCACCCTCCACATTATCAAGCATCCACTTGATCTTACTGGCGGAGAAGTACGCATCGGGGATGAGACCGGTCTTTGCCGTCACAGTTGGTGCGAAGTCTTTGTCTTTGCAGAGCTCTTCGATGATAGGCGTGGTACGGCGGCATTGCCACACGATAGCGCTTCCGATAGGCACGCCGGTCTGCTTGTCCCAAATGACCGTTGTTTCGCGTTGATTGGTGATGCCAATGCTGTCAATTTGCTGCGGTTCGATCGACTGCGCAACCAGCAACTCTGTAAACGCAGCTAACTGCGACGATAGTATCTCCATAGGGTCGTGCTCTACCCAACCGGGTCTTGGATAATGCTGAGTAAATGGGTGTTGAGCTATACCTCGAATCTTGCCTTGTTTGTCCACAAGCACCGCTCGCGAACTGGTTGTGCCTTGATCCAGCGCAATGACAAACTTCTCTTTCACGACTCACCCTTTCTATCCGATTGATTTTGTCGCTACCAGTGATACTCCGGTTTTGGCTATGTCTTCTTTCAGTATGGTGCCTGTTGTAATCGGAGCTTTGAGCTTTAGTGCTTTGATCTCATCTAACACCTTAAACACTTGCGTTCTTGAAACAGCCGCAGCGGTCTTAACACTTAGTGGCTCCATAGAGCCTGCAATGCTGATTGAGGCCGTAACTATTCGCTTTGGATCGGTGATCTCTTCGGTCGCATAAGCTGTGCCAAGTCTGCATCCCTCTCCGCATATGCTGGCGATACTACCGTCCGGTGCAAATGTTATTGCCAGCTCGCAGCTTTTTGGACAACGCACACAAACCAATGTCAGATCTACTTTANNCTTTATCCCTAATTGTGCATGAATCAGCCATCAATAGCGAAACCTCATCCAGCACAGCGTTGTGATTTTGAATGCGCGGCATTGGCAGCGACGGCTCATCGCCAATACCTTGCGCTAACCTAGCAGCTACCGTACCGGCAAGTTCACCTTCTTCGGAGGCATTGTCGGCCAGATCATGGATATGCAGGGCGTTTCCGCAGGCAAATATGCCGGGAACGCTTGTCTGGAGCCATGCATCTGTTAGCGGTCCGCCTGATGTTTTATCCAGCTCAATCCCGGCGCTTAAAGCCAGTTCGTTTTCCGGCAGCAGACCAATCGACAACAGAAGTGTGTCGCATGGCCAACGCTCCTCGCTTCCTTCTATCACTTGCTTGGTACTTGGATCAACTTTAGATATCCATACCGCTTCGAGTCGTCTCTCCCCTTCCAGACGAGTGGCTACACGGTTGCCATAAAAGGGAATGTTGTAATCGTCTAAGCATTGGCGCACATTGCGACTCAGTCCGCTTGGTTTTGTGGAGCGAGCAAAAACACCCAGCACCTCCGCTCCGGCATACAAGCAGCGTCTGGCCATGATAAGTCCGATGTCACCCGAGCCTTGAATAATTATTTTTCTGCCCGGCAAACAGCCCTCCAAGTTGATGAGGTTCTGCGCGCTGCCGGCAGAAAACACGCCGGCAGGACGCGATCCGGCTAAGTTAAGTGCACCCAAACCACGCTCTCGCGAGCCTGTAGCAAGCACTATGGTCTTTGCTTTTAGCCGCAGAAAGCCGTTGCGATTTACGGCGTTTACAGTGTGAGGTTCGCCTGCTTGATCAGGATGTATCGATTGCACGGTGGTGCTGAGGTACAGATCAATGCCTGCCGCACCTAGACCTGATTCTTCAATGCCGGCATACTCCGGACCGGTGAGCTCTTTCTTGAATCTGGTGAGTCCAAATCCGTTGTGGATGCATTGCCTAAGAATGCCGCCCATGAAGCTTTCGCGGTCTAGCAGCGCAACTCGCTCGGTGCCTTCTTTGCGCGCCGCTACAGCTGCAGCCATACCTGCTGCTCCGGCACCAATGATTAAGACATCATATGATTGTGATATGGGAGAGTCGCTATGTAGATTGCTTTTCTCTTCTCCATCAAATACATTTGTTGCCATGGAGAGCGTAGAGCGATTGCTGGTAATCAAAGTGTCCAACTGAGTGTTTTTTGGGCGACAACCGTTGTCGCCATGTGATGCAGCGTTTAGATCTTTTGACTGCGCTGCGCTGCGCTCAGGATGACAGGAATCTGAACTGTTTTCGTAAGCTTTGCTGCTTTGAACTACGAATGTCGAGCCCGGCAAACGTTTATCCATCTGTTCCGGTTTTAGACCGGTGTGTTCATGCACTATTCGCATTATCTCCGGTGAGCAAAAACCTGCGTGGCATCTGCCCATCATGGCTCCTGTTCGCCACTTTAGTGCATCTAGGCACAATACAGGTAGTGTTGCATTTAACTCGTATGTAAGGTCACCACGCGATACTGAGCAACAGCGACATACTATCTCGCCTTGATCCGGCTCATTGGCAATTGCGACTGCACGTTCTTCGTCGCTCATCATGGCAAAGAGCTTTCGCCCACTGCGTTTGCGGCACGGGTTAAAATCTGCACGCCTATTTGCCTCAAGCTGCTCAGCAACCCAACTCGCCACGTCTACAGCCACAGCCGGTGCCGAGGTCAGTCCGGGCGAATCAAAGCAGGCAATGTTAAAGAAACCTGACGCTCCCTTTGCCTCACCAATTACAAAGTCACCATCTGCACCCTTGGCGCGAAGTCCGGCAAAGTTTGTGATCAGCCCTTTTTTGCTCGCCTCCGGCCAAGTCTTTTTTGCAATTTCCATTACATCATTTAAACCGGTCACGGAAGTTGATAGATCTTCTTTGCTTTCCTGGGGCACAGCATTTGGCCCAATAATAAGGTTTCCATGTACAGTTGGAGTAACAAGGATACCTTTACCCATCGCGCTTGGAGCCTGAAACATAGTATGTCTGAAAGCGGCACCATATACGGTATCGTAGAGCATATACTCGCCGCGCACCGGTGTTATGGACAATACGGTGTCAGTCGCAGCGTTATTGATCTCATCCGCAAAAACACCGGCAGCATTGACCACTTTTTTCGCACGGAACACATCGCCTGCACTTGTTGTGACCGCAAACACTTTTACCTCGCGGGTCACCGAAACAACCTGCTGCTCAAATATAAACTGCACGCCGTTTTCCGCTGCATTTTCTGCGGCTGCAAATGCCAGTCCATATGGATCACATATGCCGGCGGTTGGCGCATACAATGCAGCAACCGCAGACGCAGAAACATTAGGCTCCTTTTCGCGCAATTGCTCTCTGTCTAATATCTCAACCTCTACACTGTTGGCATTCGCGCGCCGCTTTAACTCTTTCAGCGCCACAACCTCTTCATCCGTAAAAGCAAGTACCAGTGAGCCATTGTTAATGTAGCTAAACTCCAGCTCTGTAGACAAATCGGCAAACATCTGAGCACCACGAACACAATACTTTGCCTTAAGCGTTCCCGGCTTTGGATCATACCCGGCGTGCACAATACCGGAGTTAGCGCGAGTTGCTCCGCAAGCAATGTCGTTTCCGGCTTCTAAAACCACGCAACTTAAGTCATAACGCGCAAGCTCTCTGGCGACAGTACAGCCCGCAACCCCCGCGCCAATAACTGCCACATCAAAATGTTGAGAATCTCTATCCATAATGCAAAACCGCCGATTCATTTATCAATTTTTGCTATGCACAAATATACATACAAAAGCCGCACATATAAAGTAGGTTCGCAGATAATATCCACTTTACACACAGAGCAGGTAGATTGTGTTTAACGCAGAGGCTAATTTCCTCTTGGTCTAATCAAAGCACACTTGAAATATCTAGCTGCAGACGCGTACTGCAATGACAGATGTTGCCTTAAAACCACAAGCACGATGATCGCATATGCTTTATGGGGGTTAACCTTTCTGCGCGACATTTACTGTATATCAGTTCTTAAGTGATGCAGTGAAAAAGCGACAAAGGTGTTTGAGTATGGTAGTTTTGTGGCACTTGGTATGATAGTGGTCTTGTAAACACTCGCTTAAGTAGACAGTGCTGGGGCTTTGCCCCAGA
>DBCW01000152.1 GCA_002293265.1 Eggerthellales bacterium UBA948 | reverse complement strand
TATTTTGCTGGCAATCGCCGCAAGCCAACATGAATTAAGGACAAATCGAAAAGGTTCCCTAAAGAGGTTCTTTTCACAGCTCTTTTCCAAACAGTTCAATCTGTTCTCCTGTTGCACCTTTGAGAAAGTTAATTTCTCCCTGTACGTTAAGTCGGATGACTATACTGTTTACTCCATCAGATAACATGTGAATTACCTTCACTATAACGGTTTTGCCGCCGGGTTATGCACTTCGTTCTACTCTAGTGGCATCCCGAACGCTTCAACGACATCTGTGCTACCCAGATTATTAATTCGCTTGCCCATCGCCTTGGCGATTAGGTCAAGTATGGTCTTTGCCCTGAGAGCAAAGAATGTGTCGAAATCGTCGCTGCGGAGTGCTGCCACATCAATTCCATGCGATTCTACATTGGTGTTTAAGGCGTCCACCTCCACACTTGTGTCCTCAATTGCCTTCAGGTATTTGCTCGGTGCTACGCCACCTATCCTCCTGTTTGTGCGATAGGCAATCGGTGTCTTGTTTACAATGCAATTCCATTTACGCTTGTCATACCCCTGCCGTTCGCAATATTTCTGTGGGAAGATATGGTGGATGTCAACATAGTCGGCTACGAAGTTTGTGAAATCCATTTTGCCGCCACTGATGAAGTCTCGTGCCCCTTCAGCGAGAACAAGTGCCATCACGCCCTTATAGGCGGCACCGTTTCGGGTCTGGAGGGATAGCAATCTTGTTGGCTGGAAGAACGCACGGCTTACAGTATCTGGCTCATCGCCGCCGTTAATCCATGCCAGAACACCCGATACATCATTGACGTAGCGCGTTTCATTTGCCGAGCCATACATCTCGCCGAAAACCCCGCACCAATACCATACGGCGAGTTTCGATTTCACCACACCATCTTCTGCTTTGCTGCCCAGAACCGTCATCAGCACTGCCAGCGGCACGAACTGTGTTGTATATGGCAGATCGCGCGGGGAGAGAATGCTTTGTTGCACAAGAAATCGGGCTGCTTGGATGTATCCGTCGGTCAGGGCATTAGCATAGGCTTTATAGTCTGATAGCGAAAGAGAAAGTACGTCTTTGCGCTTGACAGCCAACGTCCGGCCTCCCTTCACCTGCGCCAGTAAGGTCATCGAGGCAAGGAAATCCGTGGCGGCAACGACCGAGAGCAACTCGAAAGCGCCATCGGCATGTCTCATCTTTTTTGCCCTAATATCCCAATCATCACGAAGGACAAAGTCATCTGTGGCGAAGGTAGCGGTGACCAACTCAAATACGGTCAGTGCGACTCCACCAGTATTTACGTTCTCAAATACCTGACAGACAGCCTCTTTGGGTGTACCCTTATCAAGTTGAATTACTGGCAGAGTGTAAAGGATAATCGGGTTTAATACCTCTGCCGTAAACTTTCGCAGACGTTTGCTTATCTCGGAATCATTGTGGAAGTCCCTGTAGTCGTCCTTCCACTCATCCAAGGCAATTGAGTCAAACACTATGTTCAAAGGGAACATATGGTTCTCAAACTCACCTTGGCGAGTGCTTAAATCGGTAAGCACGACACGCCCGAAATTATCTTTCGTTTTCTTATCAGCAGGGATAGAAACCACTGCATCCACGCGATCAGCTTCGGAATCGAGACACTTGGCTATGTCGAGGTAGTAATACCGCTGGATGTCCTCTTTCTTTATTGTCTGTGTTGGCACAGGCTCATTGCTGTACATAGAGCAAAAAACACTCGTCAACCGCTGCTGACCATCTAGCACGAGCATTTCCGGTGTCTTGCCATCATCCGAAACATTTGTGAAAGTACGGGATTTGAATCGGATGCCATCGCCGCCATATTCTAAGAACATGACCGCGCCAACCGGGTAAGAACTGGTTATACTGGCAATCAATCCACGAATGCGCTCATCGTCCCAGACCCAGCCTCTCTGGAAATCGGGCAGACGGGTGGTGCCGTTGCTTATACCGCGCAATATGTCCTGCAAAGGGGTGTCATGTGACTTAGCCATCGTGATTCTCCTCCAATTACCTGTCATTTTAAGGGGACACCTAATAGTTTAAAAATCTCCTAAAGGTTTGGTTAATCGCTACAAAATCCGACTAGGTTAACATAAAACCAGTTCGGCTCTACTACCGCCGGTTTGGGCTTTGGTTACTCTGATTCGTCGGTCAATTTTTTCTTCAAGTCCTGTAACGTGTGAAATAATCCCAATAAGGCGATTGGTCTGAGATATACTCACCAACGCTTGTATTGCCTGTGACAACCTCGTATCGTCCAATGAATCAAAGCCCTCGTCTATAAACATTGAGTCAAGTCTTATACCACCGGCATTTTCCTGAATTTCATCAGAAAGCCCCAATGCAAGCGATAACGCAGCGATAAAGGATTCTCCACCCGAAAGCGTTTTTGCGTCTCTCTCAGTGCCGTTATAGTGGTCAATAATATTCAAGTCCAGACCACTTTGTCCTTGTTTACCGCTAACCCCGCGCCTTTTCAACTCAAACTGGCTATTAGACATCTGTAATAATCTTAAGTTTGCGCGCGCGACTATCGTATCGAAGTACGAGGATTGGACATATGTCTCCAACCTAATTTTCTCCTTGCCTGCTACTTCGCCATTTGCCGTATCGGATATTTCTTTTAACCATTTCTGTCTTGTTTCGAGTTCAAGGATTGTTTTTGCCGTCTTGATTATGACGTTTAGGGCAGTCTCATTAGCCGACTTGCGTGTGC
>DBCW01000165.1:4169-5473 GCA_002293265.1 Eggerthellales bacterium UBA948 | reverse complement strand
GAAAGATCGTTCCAATTAAGCATTCGAACAGAGCCAATGGAGTCTGTTTTGCCGCTGTAGACAACAAAGCCTCTTATAGTTTGATCTTGAGCCTTAGGCGATTTCTCTTTTTGACCGTTGTGTATGCCACTCCAGTGTTTAAGCCCTTTTAGCATTGATTGTGAAAAACTGCCGGAAGACTTGATTTCGATAGCAGTTAAACTTGAGCTGGTCTCAAGTATTAGATCTACTTCGTTTTTATTGGTGTCTCGATAGAAGAACATCTCCATGTCAAGCCTACAGGTAGCTATCTCTTTGTATATCTCTGCAATGATAAAATTTTCAAAAAGATTTCCTCGAAGAAAATGTCCTTCTAACTCATCGGCGCGTCTTATTCCCAGCAATCTACAGGCAAGCCCGGTGTCAAGAAAATAAACCTTGGGGCTCTTAATGTATCGTTTTCCATAATTATTATGCAATGGACGTAGGATTTTGATTAAATAACTTGCTTCTAGAATTGATAACCAGCTTTTTATCGTATTGGATGAGACTCCTACATCGTTAGCAATGGATGCATAATCTATCAATTGACCTATTCTGCCTGCCATTATCCGCATAAAGCTTCTAAATGTTTCAAGATTGCCAATATTTTTCATCATCCTAACATCGCGTTCAACATAGGTGGCTATATATTGGTCGAAGAAAATATCTGGTGGAATATGCTTTGTTCGTTGTTCCGGGTAAAAACCGTGAAACATGTTTTCAAACAATGTATTTAGCTTGTGCGAGTCATCTGTATGTACATAATTTTGCGCAGAGTTTTTAAGTTCGGATAAAGTCAAGGGGAAAAGCTCTGTGTAAGCTGCTCTGCCGGCCAAAGACTGGCTAACTGCATCTGACAAAAGAATGTTTTGTGATCCGCTCAGAAGTATTCTGCCGCTTTTCTTGTGCTCATCTACCGACGCTTGGATGTATGAGAATAACTCTGGAAACCGTTGGGCTTCATCAATAATTATGTTTGACCCATGCAGCTCAAGAAAAGAAGATGGGTCGGCTTTGATCATATCAAGAGTCGATGGATTTTCTAAGTTGAAATACTCTCTGTCCGGGAACAAGTGTTTTAGCATCGTGGTTTTACCCACTTGCCTTGAACCTGTAAGTACAACTACAGGATAATGAGTCATGAGCCTTAAGAAATGCTTTTCAATGATTCGATCTATCATAAAAAAAGTATAACTCTAAAAAGAAGTTTATGCAATACCGCATTTGAATTGCAGAATTGCATATTCAGTTGTGGCTCGTCAAAATAACATTTGCTTTTGTAA
>DBCW01000165.1:0-4094 GCA_002293265.1 Eggerthellales bacterium UBA948 | reverse complement strand
GCTACTACTCCACCTGTATACCTAGTTAAGAGCAAGACTCTAACCCTAAAAGCATCAGTACAACCCTATAATGAGAGGTCACTTGTATTCGTCAATCCGAAACACGGCCACAGAGAGCGTGGGCGCCAAAGGTGACCACGACATTAAAAGCTGCACTGGCGCAGTCAGTAGGCAATTAACTCAATTTGGTTATAAGTAGTAGTCTCCAAATGGCTCTTGGCGCTGCATCATTTTTGGCAGATACATCTTGCAAAAATGATAGATACAAAGGCAATACTGATACCATTGCCGAGTATCTTGAGCTCTTATCAAAAGCCGGTCTGCTTATTGGGTTGCAAAAATACAACGGCAACAAATTAATCGACCATCGCAGGAGTTCACCAAGATTGATGGTGTTTGACACTTCTCTCGCAATAGCTTCTGCTGCTTTTTCGCAAAATGATGCAGATGCATTTTTAAACACTCCTGATCTGAGAGGCTATTTGGTGGAAAGTGCTATCGGTGCGCATCTTCTAGCCAATAGTGAGGCATCTGGTTATGAGGTTCTATGGTGGAGAGATGGCAATTTTGAGGTAGACTTTGTTCTCCGCAGGGGTGACAGTATCACTGCTATCGAAGTTAAAAGTGGGCGCAACAAGCGTTCTGAGGGCATTTACGAGTTCAAAAAACGTCATCCACAAGTCACTACTATAGTGGTAGGTGACCGAAACTGCACATACCAAGACTTTCTTGAGGATAAGGTGGAGCTGTTTTCTAAGTGCGATAAACTGCTGCATAATTCAAAGGAATAATGCAGCAGATAACTGCATTATTCAAAGATATGCTATACTGTATCAGTCTTGGGATAATTTAAATCATGGATTTCAGACATTAGAGGGAGGAAGAAATCTCATGCAAAGACACCTGATAAACAACCTTGTCGCTTGGAAAACAAGCAGAAATCGCAAGCCACTCCTTATATATGGAGCTAGGCAGACTGGTAAAACTTGGCTAATGAAGTTTTTTGGCGAGAATTACTACGATTCTGTAGTCTACATTGATTTTACTGATAATGAACGCATGCGTGTATTATTCTCCGGAGATTTCAACATCATAAAGATACTGTCGCAGCTGGCTTTAGAAACCGGTGTAACGATAGTTGAAGGAAAAACGCTCATTATATTTGATGAGATTCAAGAAGCATCAAGAGCTCTAACAGCACTAAAGTATTTTTATGAAAAGGCACCAGGGCAACATATTGTTGCAGCTGGTTCCTTGTTGGGAATAGCCACTAACAAGGAAGCGTCTTTTCCTGTCGGTAAGGTTGATAGTGTTAACCTATATCCCATGAGTTTCACAGAGTTTCTTATGGCTATGGGTAAAGAAGCCATGGCTTCATCCGTTATGGATGCAGCCTTTGACCAATTGCAGCCGGTATTTAGCGAGGAATTGGCCGACTATCTTAAAGACTATTTAGTGGTGGGTGGAATGCCTGAGGTTGTTGCAGATTTTGCAAAGCAACGAGATTATGCTGAATCTCGTAGGCTTCAAGAAAACATCCTTAAAGACTATGACCGAGATTTCTCCAAGCATGCATCTGTAAGAATACTTGAAAGAATAAGGCTTGTATGGGGATCCATCCCATCTCAGCTGGCAAAAGAAAATCAAAAGTTCATTTATGGAGCAGTGCGCAAGGGAGCGCGAGCCAAAGATTTAAAAGAAGCTATCCAATGGCTGGTTGATTACGGTGTGGTTTATAAGATTCCTTTGGTCTCTGCGATAAGAACACCCTTGAGCTCTTACAGTTCATTTTCCGAGTTCAAGCTTTTTTTGTTAGACGTAGGTTTGCTGGGGGCTTTATCTAGGCTCGATGTGCGAACCATACTTGAGGGATCAGCTTTATTTACCGAGTTTAAGGGCTCTTTGACAGAACAATGCGTGGAGCAACAACTAGAAGCGGTGGGTATAAAACCTAGTTATTGGTCATCTCCAACATCTTCAAATGAGATGGATTTCGTTGTAGAAATAGGCAAGAAAGCCGTACCCATCGAGGTAAAAGCGGCAGAGAATTTAAAGTCGAAGAGCCTAAGAGTTGTATGTGAAAAATACCAGCTACCGTTATGCGTGCGCACGTCACTTTCGGGCTACAGGGTTGAAGAGTGGATGATCAACATACCACTATGGGCGATAGGATCCATTGAGAAGATACTTGGCAGGATGTAAGATAAGCAAGGCAAGCGTTTGCCAAAAGTTACATCAAATTGTATAAAAGTGACAGATTTCTCCTATGCAGTTTCGTAGCAGGGTAGACTGTAAGTATCAAAGACAAGTCTTTGATCTGGGCAAAAAGTTAACCTAAGATAGCCTACAAGTTGTAAAATGCTGTAGAAGCATAATCGATATACACAAAAATGCATAAGTGATGGATGTGGGGTCTTACATGGGAGCTAAACTATACTTTGGTGTACAAAGCACTGGCAAAATAATATGCAGAGCACTTTGCGTGGTGTTCGCGATCCTTCTAACAACAAGCCTTGCTCCAATAGGTGCAATACCAGCTGTTGCCGCAGAGATTCCTGCAAGAATCGTGCTAAAGACACAAGAAGCTGGTAGCTTGACAATACACAACAAATGGAGCAGTTCAATGATTGTTTCTCAATCAGACTATTCCGACGTAACTGTTGCAGCCAATTCTTCATTAACTAGAAAAGTCTCAGCAAGCCAGACCATAATGATAAAAGAATCAGTAGCAAGCTCTACTTTTAGAACATGGAATGATGTCTGGGATCCTTTTGTTTGCGGTGTAAATTGTGCAATTACTTCAATGCCAAGCATGTCTGCTTTCACAACCGATAAAGCAGGAACTATTGCAGGAGATTACTTTTTTAAAGACTTCAATTACGGAAGTGACAGCAGCCTCACCTCATTACCCGCAGGCTCATTTGACGCTTCGAAAATTACAACTATAGGAGACGCTTTTTTCCGCGGATTCAACGGATGGGGCTCACTGGCCTCTCTCCCTACTTCCTTTAAGCTTCCTCGCAATATCATTTCCATGCCATCAAATTATTCACATTATTATTTCCATATGTTCACTGATTCAAATATTAGGGCAGGCAATAAAAAGGTAGCACTTTACTTTGCTGAATATGGTTCAAATGTTTTTTCTGGAACTGGGATTTCTCCAACACATCCTGAAGCAGGTACAACTGTATATGTTAATGGCTTCGACATCCCACCTGCAACATATTACACTGTGACTTTTGACCCACATGATTACAAATCCAGCCCTACTTCTAAAATATATGAAAGTAGCTCTTCCTTTGGCGTGCTGCCTCTACCAACCAGAGCTGGTTATGCTTTCAAGGGGTGGTGGTCTTCTCCCTACGGCAGTGGCACTCAAGCAACGCCTTTATTAAAAGCCTCAACTGATGCTACTTACTATGCGCACTGGGAGGAAATACCCATCACCTACTACACAATAACATTTAATACACAGTGTGAATACTTAAGCTCCACACATAAAACTTATGAGGACGGCTCATCTCTTTGCGAACTGCCAACCCCCGTAAGACCAGACTATACCTTCAATGGTTGGTGGACTACTCCAAGTAGTGGTGGCACGCAAGTTACGTCTTCAACAATAGTTAAAGCAAATACCACCTACTATGCACGCTGGGCAGCACTTCCAATTTATTACACCATCACCTTTAACCCACAAGGCGGAAGTGTAAGTCCTACGTCTTTTAAGTTTGAAGCAAATACAACATTTGGAACACTACCTATTCCTAAAAAAGCAGGTTACGTATTTGAGTCTTGGAACTCTAAGTCAGACGGCAGCGGTACACCTTATTATTCAGCCACATCGGTAAATGCCAATATAGTTGCTTATGCTATATGGAGACTTCCATCAAAAGAAAAAGACATCATTTCATTTAGCCTTAAAGGAACAAGTGCAACTATTAGTGGTACAAACATCACAGTTACACTTCCACATAGCACATCAATTACATCACTAACTCCAAGCATTGCATATTCTGAAAATGCAACAATCACCCCTCAAGGTGCACAAAACTTCACTAGTCCTGTTAGATACACAGTGAGTGCTGAAGACG
>DBCW01000177.1 GCA_002293265.1 Eggerthellales bacterium UBA948 | reverse complement strand
GAAGAAAACAATCAATTGATCGAGTATAAGTTGACGCTTGATTCCAATCCGGAGTTTACCTCAAGTGTCTTGGTTGCTTATGCACGCGCTGCTTATAGGTTGGCCGGCAAAGGCGAGACGGGATGTCGCACGGTGTTTGATATCGCACCAACTCACCTGATGACTATCAGCCCCGAGACTCAGCGAGCAACTTTGCTTTAAAAGGTGGCGTGCAAGCAATTAATCGGTGCTTCCTTTATGATAGACAAGAGTAATTTTTAAAGATGGGAGAGGGTAATGCTTAGATACATTGACCACAAACTCATGGGGCGAAGCCAGTTGGGCTGGCTAGACAGTCATTTTCACTTTTCTTTTGCGGAGTATTTTAACCCCGATAACATGCATTTTGGTGTTTTGCGCGTTATCAACGACGATGTGATTAAAGCTCAGACAGGGTTTGGAGCACATCCACACGAAAACATGGAGATTCTCACATACGTAATACAAGGCGAGCTCTCACATGAAGACAGTATGGGTAACGCTTCTACATTAACGCTTGGGCAGGTGCAGTACATGTCGGCCGGCACCGGTGTTGTTCACAGTGAGCATAATTGGCAAAACGAGGCCGATTTACGCCTTTTGCAAATATGGATATTGCCTGACGGTTCCGGTTACGAGCCAAATTATGGCGATTACAGGTTTGCCCTGGAAGACAGATTTGATAAGTGGCTGGAGATAGCCACGAGTTATGACAACTCTGACAGCTCAGCGCCAATAAAGATACACCAAGACATTAACATGTATGCAACTATTTTGAGTGCTGATGAAAGCATCGATTTTAAAGTTGGCTCAGACAGACAAGCATATATGGTGTGCATAGAAGGAGACGCGGACGTTAGCAACATCGAGCTTGGCACACGCGATGCTCTGGAGATCACCAAAGAAGACATAACGATAACCACAAACGCCGGATGCCACCTATTAATGATTGAGATGGCGCTAGACGAGACAAAATAACATTATTATCTCCCCTTTAGTGTATACTTAGTGATTCACGACAATTACTAAATGTTTATCAAACAAGGGGAGATAAATGAATACCAAATATTCATGCTCACAAAAGCTGGTTTTTTGGCGCAATAGGATCGTTATCTTTGTTGTCTCAATGCTCATGTTGCTCTTAAGCCTAATTTCTTCAGCAACTATGCAACAAGCATTTGCTGAAGAAGACGAAATCACTGCAAGTGCAGTTGATAACTTGTCCGGTGTATATACGATNNAATCCCAATATGGTAGTTGATGTTCAATACGGATCGTCTGATATTGGGGCAATTTTGCATCTTTGGGAGAGTAATTATTCTGCGGCTCAGCGTTTTGTTTTGACCAAAACCCCGGACGGCTACTACATGTTCAGGAACGTGAACTCCAATTTGGTATTAGATGTTCAATATGCAGAAGCTTATCACGGAGCCGCGGTGTGGCAGCACGAAGATAATGGCAGCGCTGCGCAAAAGTGGCTAATTGAAGAAAACCCTGACGGGGGTGGCGGATATAAAATCAGTTCAGCTTTGGACAAGAGATTTTGTCTCGGTCTTGCATCTACTGTAAGCGCAAACGGCACGAGTGTTGGGTTGTATCAAGACAGTGGTACGCAAGAGCAAAGATTTGCCGTGGAGTCGGTAAACCGCACGATTGCTGATGGGGTTTACACCATCACATCAGTAGCTGCCAAAAAAGCCATAGACCTAACTTGGGCATCGACAGAAAACGGCACAAACATTCAGACATGGAGCCACAACAATACTTTAGCTCAACGTTTCTACATAGTGTATGACAGTACAAGTGGCTACTACACCGTAAACAGCGTGGTGGCCGATAGGTTTTTAGATGTGGAGGGCGCCGGCAGAGATAACGGTAGCAATGTACAAATCTACGATTTTAATGGCACCGGTGCTCAACAGTGGGCAATTAATGAACTTACACCGGGTCAGTTTTGCTTGACTACCGCGCACAGCGGACTGGCTTTAGATGTAGCCGGAGCCCAAGTGGCAGACGGTGCCAATGTGCAGACATATCAGCAAAATAATACAGATGCCCAAAAGTGGACTTTTGAAGCCAGGAATCTGATAAATAACGGTGTATTTCAGATGCGAGTGGCACTTGGTACAGTGCTGGATGCCGTGGGAGACGGAAGGTACGAAGGCACTAATGTCTGGACTTATACAGCCAATGGGTCATTTGCGCAAAAGTACTTCATCGAGCACGCAAGTGACGGATACTTTACAATCGAGTGTCTGAACTCCGGACTTGTGATCGCCCAAGAGGGCAACAATTCAAACGTCATCTTGCAGGGCAAGCGCGGTGCGGCTAACCAATTATGGAAACCCCTTATCGCCGGTAATCATCGATTTTATCTGCAAAACAAAGCTACGGGCTTAGTTTTGGATGTAGATGGTGGCAGAGCGGAGCCGGGCACCAATGTTAAGGTGCATGACATAAATGCCACTTTAGCGCAGCAGTGGATATTTGACTACGCAAGTACGGTTCCTGAAGGACTCTATACAATTCCACTAGCCGCTTCGCCAAATATGGTGGTGGATATCGCGGGGGGTTCCAGAGATAATTATGCCGGCGTGCAGCTATTTGAAGGCAATGGCACCACTGCC
>DBCW01000017.1 GCA_002293265.1 Eggerthellales bacterium UBA948 | reverse complement strand
CTTTTGTCATTCCAGTAGCCCTCTGTCATTCCCGCGAAGGCGGGAATCCATTGGTGCAACTTTGCTGGTGTTATAGATTCCCGCCTTCGCGGGAATGACAGAGGGCTACTGGAATGACAAAAGAAGCGGTAATGACCGGAATAAAGAAAAATGATCAACATAGCGATAGACACACTAACACCTCTGCAGATGGTCTACTTGTTAGGCCTTGCTGCAATATTAGGCGCGTGTGTTGGTAGCTTTGTAAACTGTATGGCGTATCGCATGGTGCACGGTGGCAGCGGATTAAAAGGTCGTAGCAAATGCCCCAACTGCGACCACGCACTTGGTATCATCGATCTGATACCGGTTCTATCATGGCTGTTTCTACGAGGCAAATGCAGGCACTGCAAAGCAAAAATCTCTCCACGTTACTTTTTGGTAGAAGTTTGTATGGCTATTTTATTTGTCGGAGTAGCCTGGCAATTTGGAATATCCATACAAACTGCTACCTATATGATTCTCTTCTCAATCCTGCTGGGTCTTTCGCTGGTAGATGTCGAGACGCTGATCATACCTAACGGCTTCATCCTTGCAGGAATAGGATTGTGGTTGGCAAGCGTTTGGTTCATGCAAGTTCCACTCGGCGAGTTTGGACTTGGCAGTCTACTTAGTGCCTACTTAGGTTTTGGGTTTTTAGCGGTATTAATAGACGGTTTGATAGGCGCATTTGTGGTGGGTGGTGGCATTTTGCTGCTCTCGCTAGCGTTTGACAAAGCAACAGGGCGAAGATCGCTTGGCGGCGGCGACGTAAAGCTGCTATTTATGGTGGGCTTGTACTTAGGATTATTCATCAGCCTCTTCAACCTGCTTCTGTCTTGCATTGTAGGGCTATTGTTCTCAATTATCTGGAAACGCGCGAGCTCCTCCATAAAAGAAAAGGGCAATAAGGCATCTAAGCCGTTTCCTTTTGGACCTTCTATAGCGGCTGCAACAGTAGCCTCGCTGTTTATTGGGCAGTTTTGTTTAACGTGGTATCTGGATTTGTTTTTGTAGGGAAGTAGTAGTTGATGGAAAAGACATACACCGGCATTGATATTGGCGATCACGCGATCAAAATTGCTGTGAGCAACGGTGTCTCAATAAAAAAGATTGCCATTGAGCCGCTGCCTGACGGTATGGTGGCTGACAGTCGCATTGTCTCATTTGATGCGATGGCCGATTTTATAAGGGCAGTTGCGCGTAAGCATCGTGGTCTGGAAAAGAACGTTTCGTTTGTGGTTCCTGCGGGCAGTTGTATTACCAGGCATCTGCACGTACCGATGATGTCTGAAAAAGAACTGGCGCTAAACTTGCCGTTTGAGTTTCGTGACTACATTATCCAGGGCAAAGACAAATATGTTTACGACTACACGGTCTTGTCTATCGAATCTGATGAATCCGGCAAAGCTGATGGCATGGATCTTTTGGCCGTTGCCAGCCCCAAAGAGGCGATCTTTGATTTTACGGAGATGTTCAAGCGGGCCGGGTTTAGGCTTAAAAAGGCACTTCCGCCAATTGCGGCGCTGCAAAACCTGATAGCTCAAAGCTCGCACCGTGAGCAAAACTGCTGCGTGATAGACTTTGCGCATCTGGCAACTCAGCTGCACTTTTTTGCACGCGGAACCTATGATGTTAGTCGGACAATCGAGATTGGCGGCATCGACATCAATCGTGCATTAGCCAGTCAATTTGGTTTGGATGAGCATCTCGCCGGAGAATACAAGCACACCGATTTTAACTCCGCAAATGATACCGAGACCGCGCGGCAGGTATACGATTCCATTGCCGTAGAGGCCGCACGTGCGCTCAATTTTTATAGCTTTAACAATCCTGAGATAACGATGGAAGTTGTTTATTGTTGCGGCGGCGGTGCAAAAGGTTTGGCGCTAATGGATGCGGTGGCATCGCAAATTGGCTCGCCTTTGGCAAGTATCGTAGAAATCATGCCGCCATATGGTGGAGACAGCGACGAACGCATGCTTTGTCCGCTGGCAGTTGGCGCAACGATTTGGTAGGTGAGATAGTTGACTGACCTCGAAAAACTAGCAAACAAGCGCATCAATTTAGTTGCCAAGACAAATAAGTTTCACCTGAGCTTTATTGAGACGATATTTTTTATCGTTTTATTTGCCGCGATCGCAGTATTTGCAAAATACGCTGTCTATGATCCGATCATCGCTACGCAAGCCTCAACCTTGCAGGTAAACCAAGCGCAAAGCAACTTGGATAAACTGATTGCCGCCAACGCCGGTAAAGATGACCTGGCGATGGAATACTCAAAATACATCATTGAGGCCATGACCGAAGAAGAGCAAGAGCTGGTAGATCGCAGCGATGTTGTGGATGTTTTGCGCACCAAGGCTATGATTCTTGGTTCGCTTTCGTCGGTTGTTATAAACGGCAATAGCGTAACGATCACGTATTTTGGCGTAGACCTTAACGCGGCATCTGCCTTGGTCGAAAGTATTAAGTCCGACGAGCGTGTGTCTCACGTCTCGGTTACCAGCACCGCCAGTAAGGGTGGCAGTGCTCCAACAGCGATTGTTGTAATGACGATGAAAAGCCCCGGTGATACGGCAAAGGTTTCTAGTGGATCTGCAAGCACAGGGGGAACAACCTCTACAAGCGCGAAAGGAGCAAACAATGGCTAACAAAGTGATAACGCGCTCCTTTTCGACACGTGAAAAGATACTGCTGCTGATAATGGTGATACTGGCAATTGCCGCACTATATTACTTTGGTTTGGTGAAAAACGTTATCGATGCACAGGCTGAAAATACCGCCAAATTGGATGAGATAGAGATACAGACGCAGGCTCAAACAGCACTTGCTGCGAGGTATACAAGCATGCAGCAAAGGCTTGATGCATTAGGCCCGGATAAGAACCTGCCGGTAGTTGCCGTATACGACAACTTAGAAAATGAGCTGATGGATCTATATGCGATCCTCGAAAACACCACCGATAGCGCGCTGGACTTTAAGAAGCCAACACTCAGCGACAAAACGGTTAGGCGCGAGATTAAGATCAGCTTTATTACCGCAAATTACGATTCAGCTTTTGCTGTTGTAAGCGCACTGCAAGACGGTAAGTATCGCAGCCTGGTTAATGACATCACAATGAACGGCAAACTATACGCCAACGGAGAAGTAGAAAGCGTATCCACCAGCCTAACAGTGACGTTCTTTGAGACCACAAGCGGTTCAATAAACACCAGCGGCTTAGAAACCGAGAACAAATAAGGCGCAATTAACGAGTGCTCTGCTTCGCGTCACCTCCATTTGGATGCGCCCGAAGAACTTCGTCGGTACACTAGATCTTTCGACTACGCTCCGCTCCGCTCAAGATGACAATCAACCTTCAACAGCGAGCCTTAGGCAAGCTCCATATTTTACCATTAAGCGAAATTGCTTCCCAAAATAGCGTGAGTCATATAAAATATAGTGTAATAAATCATTTTGACATGGGGATCTGATTTATCTGCAAACAAAGCATTAAATGAACCAAGGAGGAATCATGTCAGGTCAAGCTATGTGCTTCAGCGGTAGTGAGTCAAAGTATTCGCCAGGAAGAATAATCCAGCTACTAACTCTAGCCACAATTCTACTGATTGCCATGATGATGTTTACGCCGGCAGACTTTTTAAGTCTCAGCAAAACACCATCAAAAGCGTATGCTACACCAAACGATTATTTAGAAAACGACACCGCAATCCCAACGGAAAGCATAGAGCCATTTGCGACTATTACCTACACAGGTTCTTGGGAAGACCTGCAGCATTTTATCCAAAATCAAACGAGTGTCGGGGATACTGTGGTTATCGATAACAGAGTATTTGGGGCAGCTTATTCAACGGTAGTAGTAACGAAAAACATTACAATTACCAGTACAAATCCTTTAGAGCCTATTTATATGCAAAACCCTGCCGTCCGGCATTTTGACACCGATCAAAACACACCCGTCACTCTCACTTTACAAAACATCACCCTCGATGGTCTTGGATCCGGCGGAGGAGTGAATTGTGCTGCAGCTAACGACACGCTCATCCTTGGAAGAGGTGCAACTATACAAAACTGTAGTGCCGGAGAAATGGCTGATGGTGGCGCTATTATCAGCAGAGGAAGAACTTTGTTACAAAGCGGATCGCTTATAGCCAATAACATGGCAACCAGAGGTGTTGGCAGTGGCGGCGGTATTTTTCAGCATGAGGGTGCGTCCCTTACTATTGAGGATGGTGCGATATTGTCTAACAACAGAGCTTCTCAAAACGGAGGAGCTATTTGCGCCGGATCAACCTTAGGAGTAAATACTGCTGTAGATAAAACATCGCCAGTGATTATGAACGGCGGTCTTATAACAGGCAACCGGGCAAGTTTGGGTGGAGGTATTTTTACGCAGTCTACTCTAACTTTGAATGGTGGAACTATCGAAAAAAATGCAGCTGAGTATATGGGAGGAGGCATATATGCAACACATGCTGAACCTGTTGATTTACGAGTTAACATGACAGGCGGAACTATCGATAATAATACTGCACGATGGGGTGGTGGCATTGCTTTATGGAAATCCTTACTTATGATTGGTCCAAGCGGTAGGATGCAAGCGAGCAATGGTGAATCGATTGGTGTCGACATTGCGCCCGTGACTCCCATGGCAACAACTGCTCATGTCAGTGTATTGGGTGGCACAATAAGCAACAATATGGCTAGTGGTTCAGGAACTGAGGGTCCTAACGCCACTATTGTGGGAAACGAAGACGCAAAGGGGCCGGGCGGTAGCGGTGGCGGTATCTATACCTACAGGTATGAGTTTTTAACTGTCGAGCCTAATGCTGTATTTACTAACAATCTGGCACTTCTTCCTGTGCCACAGCGCAACCCTGCCCACAATGCCGTCTATACCTCCAATGTAGCCGGCACACAGTGGAGTTTTCCATTTACCCAGGGATACAACAACTACGATATCAATCACATTCACACAAAAACAATCGAAGTAACTTATGTAGATGAAGCAGGCAATACCATTGCTGATCCGGAAGTGCTTAGCGGATACGTAAGCGATTACTATGCCAGTAGCAAAAAAAACGTTTCCGGTTATGAGTTGAAGGAAGTAAGAGGCGATGCGAGCGGAAGGTTTTATGCCACCCCTCAGTCAGTTGTCTATGTTTACGCATCAACTGCAAGTCCTGCGTCTCATCAACAATCGCCAAGCTCTACCCCCCAGCAACCGATGAGCGCAATGCAAGCATCCCAATCCGACAGCGTATCTCCAAAGACAACTTTGCCAAAAACAGGCGACGAAGTAATTCCCCTAACAGGGCTGTTTTCAATAATAGGATTACTGGGCATAACGCTAC
Organism: Eggerthellales bacterium UBA948; assembly: GCA_002293265.1. GTDB lineage: Bacteria > Actinomycetota > Coriobacteriia > Coriobacteriales > UBA8131 > UBA8131. The sequence goes on along the minus strand of DBCW01000017.1, from coordinate 7,021 downwards.
TGCTAATTTCAAGAAAACCAAAACTTGGCGGTTAAAGGAATGCACTCAAAAACCAAAGCACCCAGATACTAACAAGAATCAATCCTGCCATAGAAAACTATCAGGTCTAGCGCAACGACATTCATTAGCATCTAAGATGGTATTTTTATCATTCGTCAGATTGAAAATAAATAATAAGCATATATTACTTGTCTCAATAGCAATAAACATATACAATATAGCGACATAAGCCATTTTGGCATGGGGATCTGATGTACCTACAAACGAGGTATGAATTGAAGCAAGGGGGAAACATGTCAGGTCAAACGATGAGTTCTCGTGAGAGACTTTCGCAACTCTGCAAAAAAACAATGTCAGTTACTTTATCCTTAATCCTGGTACTAACCTTAACGGTATTTGTACCGGGAGATTTTTTGGATTTTAGCGGTACACCTACCGTGGCACATGCCGCACAGACGGATTTTCCGGGTAATATCTCACAGGCTCGAGATGCCGGTGGTGGCGCGGGGCGTACGCAAAGCTTTGACAGGAACTACTTTAGGGGTACACCAAATAACGGGCAGGATCCTGAGGGGGGTAATTACTACCAGCTTGCCATCGATGCTTCCAACCAATACAGCTGGCGAACGATGCCGATTACACCGTCTGCTGAGGCTGACTGGAGTGTTGACGGGTATTTTAGTGAAGATAGGATTGCACCAAATAACTCACCTAATGGTGGTGACTTTATCGCCATTAATATATACCCGAGAGATGCTGACCAAGCAGGTGCAGCTTCTGCGAGTGGCGGAGGTGGTGGCCTCGGTCTTGTAGGCACCCCGGGTGCTATCGGTATTGGTATGGATTTTGTCCAAAATAACAACTATAACGATCCTGCTCCCGGACCATTCGGCTATTTTCGTTGGTCAGGAGCTCAAGGAACACCGCAGCCTATGGGCAACAGGACTGGACTTTATACTAATGGCACTTCAACTCAATACTCAAATTTGACCCAATGGTCTTTACCCGTCAAGTATAGGGTGAATTATGTCTACAACAATGGCAGCCCGTATTATACCGGCTCACTGGATGATCGTTTTGGTCGCTCATGGAATTTTGATACTCGTAATACAGGTGGTGATGCTCTTGGCATCGGAGTCCCCTCTTCGAGGTATTGGAACGTTGCTCTGATGTCTGCAAACGGAGATAACCACCAGAACTTCAGAGGTTCTATTGACAGATTTACCGGGCAGCTTGCTGCGTCAACATATAACGTTAATTACATACTTGATGGCACAAATAACCAGATTGCGCCTTCTACGACGATATTATCCGGTGTTGATCAGAGATTGACCATAAGAGGAGCCGTAAACAACGATGTAGCTAACTCTACTTGGTCATATAATGGTAATCCTCCTGTAGGTGTTCAGTCACAGTACCAAAACGGCTACCACGTTTCGCGTACCTGGGACTATGCCGACAATAGCGCTAATGGCTTACGTTTTCAGAAAAACGATAGTGGTCCTTATGCTATTAGAGGCAACTTTGACGTGTACTACGCTCCGGACTTCCAGTTTGCACGTCTGTTTACAGCCAATGATCCACAAGGATCAGGAGAAAAAGAAAACATTTCCGGTGTTACCAACGGCACTATGAGTGGATGGCAACTAAATGATTCAAACATGGCAAGGCCGGGCAGGAACTACACCGTTAGGGCTCCAAACGGTCAAACTTACGCTTCTTTATCCGCAGCACGAGCAGCAGTAAATACCTTCGATGCCACCAATAACGGGGCAGCTCGCTCAGATAGCTCTCCTCAGGACTTTACAGTTACATACGCCTTAGCTTTACAAGAAGCGATAGTGCGTGGTGTGACAAACGGACAGACTTCGGAGATTGCTCGATATAACAACACAAATGATGCTAATGTAGGTACCCCCAATAGACCTCTTGAAGAGGGAACAACAGGTGCACTTAAGAGCAATGTGCAAGATGCTGCTTTGGCTAAACCAGGCTACACCTACACGGTAACTGCGCCCAATGGTCAGACCTATCCAAATATGCAACAGGCGTGGGCGGCAACTAATACCTGGGACACTACAGCCAACCCGCCGGGAGCCACCTCTGACAGTCAGCCACAGGTTTGGACTGTAAACTACCAAGGTGGCAACCAGATCGTCAATTTGGTGCGCAATTCTGCAGATGGCAGAGGACCAACAGGAACTGTAGAAAGCCCCACCGGGCCTAGTGGTAGCCGAATTACTTTCAATTCCACCGATACTACGCTGGCGGTAGCGGGCTACACTTACACGGTAGATGTCTACAACGGTACCGGCACTCGCGTGGGTGGTCCTTACAACTCGCTGTCGGCAGCACTTACCGCCCAGCCAAACTATGATGCCAACCAAGTGCCTGCCGGTGGTACGGACTCCGAGCAACAGAGATTTCAGGTCAACTACACGCCTTCCAATCAAAACGTGACCTATCATTATGTGGATACAAACGGAAACACCATTAAAGCCAATGACGTAACACAGCAGCCAACTAATGCTGATATCAACACAGCTAATCCACCGGCCATTCAAGATTATATTTATAGAAACATCGACACAGCACGTTCTGATTCAGACATGCGTGTTAATGGAGACGGTTCGTCACAAGTTTATCGTGTGTATGAGATGGATCCGGCAATTAGGCAAAACGCTCAAACAGCGATCAATAACTCCAACACTTCAACAGCAAGAAACGAGCCGACTGTAACTGCTGCCAGAACAGATCTACAAAATGTGCTTAATAACCCGGCATCTACCGCCCAACAAATCAAAGATGCTACAGATCGCTTAAATAATGCCGTGCGTACAGCTGAAACTGATCAGGCCAATGCTCGTCGTGATGCACAAACTGCAACCAATAACGCTAATAACTCAACGGTTAGAAATGACCCTGCTGTTGTAGCTGCACAAAATAATCTGAACAATGTGCTCAATGACCCCAACTCTACAGCGCAGCAAATCAGGGACGCCACAAATCAGTTAAATACAGCTGTAACTAATGCTACAACCGACAAAAACACAGCAACTCAACAAGCCAATACTGCCAAGGATCCGGCGAACACTTCACCGGTAACACATGAGCCGGCAGTGGATCAAGCACTTACGAATTTAAATAATGTGCTCAATAATCCCAACTCTACAGCACAGCAGATTAGAGATGCAACAAATCAGTTGAATACTGCTGTAGCGGATGCTAAAACTGCACGCAACCAAGCAAACACTGATGCTGATGCAGCCAAGCAACAAGCTACAAACTCACCGCAAGCAAATGACCAGCGTGTAGTTGACGCCATGAACAACTTAAATCAGCTGCAAAGACAAGCTGCAGCCGATAGTTCAAGTTCATCAACCCAACAGATCAGAGATGCAATTACTGCGCTCAACAACGCACGTACAGCTGCGGCAAATGATCAAACTACAGCGCGTCAAAATGCGCAAACTGCGATGAGTCCGCAAAACACATCGCCGGTATCTAATGAGCCTGAAGTGGTGCAAAGACGCAATGAGCTTCAAACCGTGCTCAACAATCCAAACTCTACTGCCGCGCAGATTCAGCAAGCAACGGATGCGCTAAACAATGCTGTAACTTCAGCAAAACAAAAACGCAACGATGCTAAAAGTTCTGCTCAAGCAGCCATTCAGAAGGCCGAGAATTCAACTCCGCCACCAGACCAGGCAACCAGAGACGCAATTACTGCGCTTAGAAATACAATAGCTCGCGCTGATGCTGATACGGCTCCACCGGATTCACTTACAGCTGATATCATCAGTCGTACAAATGCGGTAACAACTGCATCCGGTGCTTCTGATGCGGCGCACACGCAAGCTAGACAAAACGCGCAAAATGCGATGAATAATACCTCGCCTGTGTCAAATGAGCCAACTGTGGCACCGCGCAGAACTGAGCTGCAAAACATCCTTAATAACCCAAACTCCACTACTCAACAGATTAACGATGCTACAACAGCACTCAATAACGCTGTAAATCCGGCAAAGACGGAGCGAAATACAGCAGTACAGCAAGCCAATGATTCGATTACTCAAGCCCAAAATGATCCTCAGGTTAATCAAGACCCTAGGGTAAAAACCGCAATCACAAATCTGCAAAATGCTATTACGCAGGCTAACAATGATTCTCCGCAGTATTTAACTGCCGACATCAATCGTCTAAGAACTGAGCTGCAAAATGCAGTTACAACCGCCAGAACTGAGAACCAAGAAGCTAGGCAAAGAGCGCAAGAAGCTATCCAGAGCTCAAGTCCTGTATCCAATGAGCCCGGCGTTCCAAATGAGACCACGCTGCTGCAAAACATGATCAATGATCCTAACGCTACGGCAACTCAGTTAAATAATGCAACTACAGCCTACAATACTCAGGTAAATAATGAGAAGGCAAAGCGTGACACGGCAAATACCGATGGCAATACTTTGATCACCAATGTTAATAACTCACCGGTAAGAAATGAGACGCCGGTGCAGCAAGCCATTACTAATCTTCAAAACGTGATGCAAACTGCTACAACTAATACTCCGCAAGCTTTGACCAAAGACATTCAAGCTGCGATAGATAACTTAAAGCGTGTGCAGCAAGAAGAGCAGACTAAGCGTGATACTGCAACAAACAATGCTAATACGGCAATCACTAATGCCAATAACTCACCGGTTAAAAACGAGCCTACGGTTATTGCCGCTCGTGACAACTTGCAAAATGTGTTGAACAATCCCAATTCCACAACGCAGCAGATCATTGATGCCACCAACAACTTAAATACTGTGCGTCAACAAGCAGAAGCAGATCGTACAGCGGCTAGAAATGATGCCAATACCGCAATCACTAACGCTAATAACTCGAATGTGAAAAACGAGCCAACTGTAACTGCTGCTCGCGATAGGTTAAACAACTTGCTCAATGATCCCAATGCTACAACGCAACAGATCAGAGACGCGACAACTCAACTTAACAATGCTGTAAGAGATGCGCAAACTGCACGCACTCAGGCTAACACCAATGCTGACAATGCAATTACCAGAGCTGATCCGGTGAAAAACCAGCCTACAGTACAACAAGCTATCACCGATCTGAACAATGTGCGAAATGATCCCAACTCTACAACACAGCAGATCGTTGACGCTACAAATCGTTTAAATACTGCGACCGATAACGCTACACGTGACAGGCAAACGGCAAATGACCAAGCTAATACAGCTAAGTCACCGGCACAAACCTCGCCGGTATCCAATGAGCCCGGTGTAGTTGCTGCTCGCAATAACTTGAATACTGTGCAGAGCAATCCAAACTCCACAACTGCACAGATCACTGAGGCTACTAATCAGATGAATACAGCAACTAATGATGCTAAGACTGCTCGTAACACTGCAATTACAGAAGGTGAGTCATTAAACAACTCCACACGTACTTCTCCTGTTGGACAAGAACCAAGTGTAGTTGCGGCGATGAACCGTCTGACTCAAGTGATGGATCAGTCAAAGACCGATAGTCCGCAAGCTTTAACAGCAGACATTAGAAATGCCATGCAACAGGTAAGAGATGCAGCAGCCACTGCTCAAAGTAACCGAGATAAGGCCAAGCAAGCTATAGCTGATGCTGATGCTTCTCCCGGTAAAAATGAGCAAGCTGTAAAAGATGCTAAGCAAAACTTGCAAAACGTGCTCAATAATCCTGCATCTACAAACCAGCAGATCATTGATGCCACAAATGCACTAAATACTGCCGTGCAAAACGCCAACAACGACAGGGCTAATGCCAATCGTGATGCACAAACTGCGATCAACAACTCTAACCAACCGCCAAACAACGATGCGCAGTCAGTTATTGATGCTCGCAATAACTTGCAAAATGTTATGAACAACCCTAACTCTACAAACCAACAAATTAGGGACGCGACAACTGCACTCAACAATGCTGTTAGAGATGCATATACTGATCGCGATAATGCCATTAGAGATGCCAAGACCACGATGAATGCGCCTGAGACCCAGCCGGTTACTCACGAGCCGGAAGATGTGGCCGGTAAAAACGCACTCAACGGAATGATCGGTGATCCAAACGCCTCTGCGGCACAGATTAGAGCAGAGACCGAGAAGTTTAAAGCTACTGTTGCCGGTGCAAAAACGCAGCGTAACCAAGCAATAGATGCCGCAAATCAAAGAATGAGTGCATCGGACAGTGGACCTTACGCAAACAACCCCGGCGTTATTGCAGCCAAAAACCGCTTAAACGAGGTCATCGCCAGATCAAGAACAGATGTATCCAGCGCGCTGACCGCAGATATTAGAGCCGCAATACAAGCACTAGATGATGCCAATGCAGCAGCAGTTCCTCCTCCGGCACGTCCTCCCGCACCCACACCGGGTAGCGGCGGCGTTGGTGGAACAAGCGGCGGCGCCGGTGGATCCGACGCAGGCGGTGCCGGAGGCGGCAGGTACAGTGACATACCGCCAACAGGCGACACCGCACTACCAATTGCTGCCATGACCCTAACTGCATTGGCAGCAGGACTGATGATGATGTTAGCTGGAGCATACATACTTAGAAGAAAACATTCGGGCGGAGGAGAGAACCACTAAAGGTTGTCATGTTGAGTGAAGCACGTAGTGCGTAGCCAAAACATCCAAAAGCAAGCTTTCCGGGCGACCATCGATGTTGCCCGGAAAGCAATCGGTTAGACCTTTCGGCTACGCTCAAGGTAGCAATGAGGATCGCAAGTAAGGGGTGGCACTAACTTTACGCAAATGCTAGTGTAGATGTAAAGCTAAGGGCAGTAGCGCCCGCCAGCTGGTTAAACACTAGATGAGTGCAACAAAAAGTTTTGAAACGGGAGCTATCACTTCCGTTTCAGGTTGCGGACACATGTATGGTTAAAGCAAGAGTGAAAAGATCAGAGTGAAACTCATTTTTATTTTGAGTTATACAATAAATTAGTGTTTAGAGCATAGACAACACAGTCAAAGCGCAGGCGACATATCTA
>DBCW01000019.1 GCA_002293265.1 Eggerthellales bacterium UBA948 | reverse complement strand
GTCTTTGATTGCTCTTCCCCAAACATTTGACGCATTAATAAGTTCATTCATCTTTGGCAAAATGCCAATGCGATCAGCAAGTTCCATAATAATATCGTTACCACGCATAGTGTTGTAGAGTGGATCTACAAAGTCACGCCACATGATGGCATTACGATCGGCAATAAAGTTTTCTTTCTCGGATGTCAGAGGTCCGGAAACATTACGAGCCATATTGGGACCTTCGATACGAGAGTNNAGAGTGGCTTGGAAGCAAAAGGTCTGCCATCATCGCGGTCTCATCCATGTGATAGCAGCAAGCATAGATTATGTACTCAAATTTCCCTAAAGCATCAATGACTGTATCCGGATTACATGTGCATGTTACTGAATTCGCGCTAGCTGAAAATAAGACGCGTGGTTTAAATTCGAAGCCGTATTTTTCGGGTCCCTCTGATATAACCTGCCAAAGAAGGCTGTCGGTGCTGTGTCTATGGGGATAGATGTCTTTCAAGTCAAACGCAGTCGGCGGCCACGTCACGCCTTTGCAGGGAACGGCTTCGAACATGGTCTTAATAACACCGTCGTCATCTGTTGGTAGTGGACCGACAGAGGTTTCATTTGCACCACCGGGAACCTCATTGTTGCCTAATAACTGGTTGATGAAACGAATCGACATATCGATCTGTTCTCCATCCTCATGATTGGTGATACTGCGTCCTCCGATGACTACTGAAGGGCGATACGGTAAAGTCTTACCTTGAATTTCAATTGTTTCACCGATACGAGCATTATCTATGAGGTCTTTGGCAATCTCGCGAATCTTTGCGGCAGATACGGTACAGATGTTTTCTGCCCATTCAGGTGTGTAGTTGGTGAAGCAGGCCTTGAAGAGCGTATATACCGTAGTTCCTTCTACATCACCTACCTGATAGGTACCTTCAAGTGCCGCACGATTGGGATCTTCCTTAAATTCAGCAGCATCAAAATCACGCGGAACTTTGTCTTCTTCATCCCACATCTGAGGTTTACCTGACTCTCCCCGCACATATTCACCATCATTGCCGATCAGGTACGGAGCGTTAGAGCGATGCTTCACCATTTCGATGTCAAAGTTACCCAACTCGTACATCATGGAATAGAGGAGCGCATAGGTAAACGACAGCTCAGTCGATGGTTTTATTGGCACCCACTCGCCTGCACTGGCCTCGATGGTGCAAGCAGGATCAACAAATACACCTTTGCCTCCGTTGCGTAACCAGTAAGCAGCACCACGTGCTTTTCCATCAGCAATGCCCGCAGTCATTCCCAAGCCTTTTCCGATTACTACAACATATTTGGAGTGAGCAGAATCCATCTGATGATTCTCAGCATCGTCCATAGTTGTTGCAGATGCGTAGTGCATAGCACAAAATTGACCTTTTGAAGAATTGATTGTATGTGTGCCAAAAGCCGGCGCAAAGCAACGTATGCCGGCTAAGCCGGATTCAACGGCATCTCTGTCAGAAAAACCGTAAAGATGCACTAACTGATCGGGATTAGTATCGTACACATCCTTTAATATGTTTCCGGCAAGATCGAAAGCTTCATCCCAAGTAATCTCTACCCAGCCCGGATCAATGTCCATTCCTTTTTTAGGATTTGTACGTTTCATGGGTGCTTTTATGCGATACGGATTATATTGATACATAGGATATGCTAGCGGCCTTGGACAGAGGGTACCCAGATTTGTAGTGCGCTCATCGCAACCCTCGATTCCCATAAGCACGCCATCCTCTACTGTTGCCCAAAGACCACATGCGCGATAGGTGCATTGACAACAGTACCCAAGCTTTCTTTCGATCTGATTTGGTGTCGATCCTTCTTGTATGGTGTTGTTGTTACTGCTGCATCCAAACGCAGTTCCCAAGGCTGCCGTAATGCCTAAGATTCCGGCACCGACAACAAATTTTCTTCGCGTAATCGATGACATTGCTTCTCTCCTTTTCTGTTCCTTTGTGGATTTGGCCTATTTTTAGAGTAGAAAAGAAAGATGTACAAAATATTAACGAGATATCAACTCATTGACAATTCTCCTCAAAACCGTTTGGACTATAGCTTGCAAAAAAGATGTCACCCTCTTACAGACCTTTATTTTCGGCAAACTTATACCCTACACCCCATACCGTTAGCACATATACAGGATGTGCCGGATCGGGCTCGATCTTTTCTCGTATTCGTCTTATCAAAACAGTTATTGTTCTTGGTACTTCCTCACCGTTTTCACCCCACACCGAATCAAAAAGTTGTTTGCGGGTAAACACTCTGCCCGGACTGTTTGCTAAGGTCCAAAGAAGATCAAACTCTGTTGCCGTCAAATATACTTCCGCGCCTCGTACGATCGTTTTTCGACCAAGGTGGTCAAGTTGCAACTCGCCTGCAACAATTCTTTCTTTGTCCGAGGTGCTTGATAGATCGTCTTCGCTCTTCGATATGATCGAGCGGCGGATCAAGGCATTGATGCGCAATAGCAGTTCATCCATATTAAACGGTTTAACCAGATAGTCGTCCGCGCCAAAGCTAAACCCTATTTTTTTGTCGACAATATCGCCTTTCGCTGTGAGCAGAATTATTGGTACAGCGCTTTTTTGGCGAATTTTTTGACATAACTCAAATCCATCGATTTCCGGAAGCATAACATCCAATATCACCAGATCAACTTCTTGATAATGTTTGAGTGCCTCGCTTCCGGTAGCCGCCTGGATCACTTGATAATTGTTGCTGTTAAGTATTGCTTTAATGGCTCGACGTAGATCATCATCGTCATCTACCAGTAGTATTAATATGTCTTTCAATTATCATGCCTCCAATTTATCGCACTGCCCGATCTTGCTTCTCCGGTCAACATATGACCGAAGCCCACATATCTCCTCTCTACGTTTACACTTCCCACACCGGAAGCATCACGATAAACTTGCTTCCTTCGCCCACTTTGCTCTGGACGCTGATGGTGCCCTCATGCATAAGAACAAGCTCCCTTGCAAGGGCAAGGCCCAGACCTGTGCCTCCATAACGCCTTGACACAGAATTATCGACCTGAGTAAAACGCTCAAATATCTGTTCTGTCTTTTCCTGTGGAATGCCAATCCCTGTGTCTTCAACCCAAATCACAATCCTATTTTCAGATGCTTCAAAAAATATCGTTATTTCCACTTGTCCGCCCGGTTGAGTGTATTTAATCGCATTACCTACAAGATTGTTTAAAACGCTGGCAAGTTTTTCCGGATCACCTTGCGTGAGAGGTACATCGGGAAACACTTTTGTTGAAAGCACGATGTTTTTGTTGATGGCCAAAGAAGTCATAGTGTTTTCCGTAGACGCAGCTAAGTCGTGCATGTCAATGATATCCCAGTGCACTTCTTCTTTTCCGGCTTCAATTTTTGCCAAATCTAAAACATTGTTGATAAGCCGCAAGAGTCGTTTCGCATTTGCAAGGATATCTTGCAAATGCTGTTTTTGCTCCGCATCGTTATCATCAGCATTGTGTAAGGCCACTTCTGCAAAAGCAATGATTGAAGCAAGAGGTGTACGCAATTCGTGACCCATAACAGCTAAAACATCGGATTTGTAATCACTGATTCCTTGGATACGAGCATTCATTTCAAGAAGCTGGGCTTGCTGATATTCTAGTGTCGCATTGGCTTCCTTTAACTGCCCTGTGCGCTTTTCAACCTCTGACTCAAGATCATCGTACAAGCTTTTCAATTGATCGGTCATGTCCTGAAAACAAGACACCAAGCGTTTTACTTCTCCCTTTGCCGGTATCTCAGCAAAATCTACATCCCATTCGCCTCTACCCACCTTCATGGCCGCCTGCTCAAATTTACCTAACGAGTTCGTAACCAACTTATTCATAAAGATACGGACAACCAATGTAAAGATAAGTAAAAGCGCAATGATAAACACCACATTGCTTAGCATGTTTGAATTAACATTTTTCACATAACTATCTGCAGGAATCTTTAAGCTTATTGCGCCGGCAAAGTCCCCAACGACCAAACCGTCTTTGGGAAATCCGGATACATCTATTTCGCCTTTTGGCATTCCGTGACAAGACAGACAATCTTTGGTTATATAGAGCGAAGCCATATAACGGAAAACACTCTCTTCACCATCATCTGTGAGACTCCAGTAATCCTTGCCGGGATTGTTTTTCAAGTACAATACACCATCCGTTTCAAAATCATCAGGTGTATTGAGTACGCTGCGAGTCTCAAGATTTGTCGACTTTATGACGTAATCCGTATCTCGCGATACCATGGTGCCGATACTCATGACTGCCGTGGAGCAGTTAAGATATTTATATTCGAAATTACCTTCTCCATCGTAATTAATAAGATCTTGGTTCCGAGACATGAATTCCCATATCGCTTCTTGCTGTGCCATGATAATCAGGGCTTTGTCGAGCATTTCCTGTTCTGCCCACTTGCGTTGATTTGAATAATCCCAGACCCCTTTGATTCCCATGATCACAGACACCGTAACAACGATGGCAATCATGAGGTAAAAAGACAGACCTCTTTTGTGTAATGTTGTTTTCTTAAAGACACTCATGAGCTCGAAGAGGGAGGTTGTATGTAATAAACAGAAGGCATAGTTCCGTACTCCTCGTGCAAGGGTTTGGCATTATGCTCCTTTATCGCTTTGGAGATATCACTACCGGGATCATCGATATCTCCTACTATGCGGCAATGGGTAATACATGTGTGAACGCACGCAGGAACTTTATTTTCTCCCAAGCGCCCAACACAAAAATTACATTTTTCCACCTTCCCATAGTCATGCATAGGAATGGTTTTCTTTTCTTCATAAGGAGTGAGAGGAAAATTTGATCCCCAATATGGGTCTTCTTTTGGATCGTTACCGATGTAGTGTCGCACATCGTAAGGACAGACCAATCTGCAAGCACAACAACCAATACAATCTTCGCGATTTATGAGCACAAGACCTTCGTCTGTTCTATGGCTCGCACCCGTCGGACATCTTCTAATACAAGGAGCTTTGGCGCAGTGCATGCAGCTTTTTGGTAAAACCCTTTTCTTGGCGTTTGGATATCGACCCTCTTCTCTGGTGAGAACCGTCAGCCAATACACTCCTTTAGGAGACCCGCTCGTTTGCTTGCAGGCCATGACACAAGCACCGCAACCTGCACAGGTGTTAAGATCGATAAGCATTCCATATCGCATAACGCTCTACCTTTGACCGCATTGTCGAAACAACTAAAGCATGAGCAAAACAGCACCACCCCTATTTTGAAATAAAGCATAAGTTTTGGATAAACGTGAATCAACATAACGTGTTGCTTCCTAAAAATAGTACTCCCAACACATTCTTTGTGTCAAAAAAAGTACTTGGTAATTATCTGCGCACTGCCTCACAAAAATAATACTCCGAACAAAGGCAACAAAAGCTGCAAATAACCTTGCCCAAACGACAAGCTAAAGGTAGTATATCATCTTGTCCTTTGACGCATCCCAGCAGCAAATAAATGTCGGGTCGTGGCGCAGTTTGGTAGCGCACTTGACTGGGGGTCAAGGGGCCGCAGGTTCAAATCCTGTCATCC
>DBCW01000121.1 GCA_002293265.1 Eggerthellales bacterium UBA948 | reverse complement strand
TAATGCTGCAATTCATAGTTTTCAAAAAAATCCATGTTAAATAGTAGCAGACAAGCGAAAAGGGTCAATAGAACAAGCGATTTTATACTGCTTTTTCGCAGAAAAAACCATGTGTTCCATTTTGACACCGTAAGCCCAAAAATGAGCATTTATAGCACTTTACCAGCTATTATAGTGCTTTTTAGCTGAATTTCGCTATTTTTGCAGTATATCGCTAATTGCACACTAAGTGGATGCGAGTGGGTGGAATAAAAACCCGGGCGTAGCCATTTTTTTTCAAATCAAGGGAAGTATCATGATCCACCATGTTAAAGCGCCACTGCAAAGTTGCTTCTTTGTCCGGTGCAGGTTNNACGTGAGTCCACTATGCGCTCGATCTTAAAGTCAAAGCAGTTCTCATCGAGTGGGTTTGTTGTTTGCTTTTTGGTAGATGCAGCCAGACCAACTGCTTCGATATAAGATGCTCGCACAGCCAAATAAGCTACATTATCCGGAACAATCTCGGCAGTTTTTAGCTTGATCCCCCACTCCAAAGCTTCCACCTTATAATCACCAAGTTTTTTGGCTTTAGAGATGTTTTTAGCGCCCGACACTTTAAGGGTCGCATATGTAGTAGGATGATGCAAGATTTCGTCAGTTGTAGCTATTTGCTGCAAGCTGCCATTGTCTATGACAGCAATGCGATCACAAAATCTAAAAGCCTCGTCTATATCGTGAGAAACGTAAACTATCGTACCTTTAAACTCATCAAACAGATCCATCAGGCCTTGTTCCAGTGAGGATTTTAGGTGTGAGTCGAGAGCAGAAAATGGCTCATCTAACGCCAATATATCCGGTTTGGCTGCAAGCATTCGCGCCAATGCAACGCGCTGTTGCTGACCGCCGGACAAGCGTATTGGATAGCGTTTTCCAAAACCTTCAAGGTCAAAGCGCTTTAGTTGGTCGCTGACGATTTTGTGAATCTCGGCCTTTGAGGCGTCTTTAGAAATTCCGGCAGCAATGTTTTGTGCCACGGTAAGGTTTGGAAAAAGCATGTAGTTTTGAAACAACAGAGCCGTTTTTCTTTGTTGTGGAGTAAGATTAATGCCTTTCTCGGAATCGAAGAACGTCCTTCCGGCTACCACAATCTTGCCTTTGTCTGGCTTCTCTAAACCTGCTATGCAACGAAGTGTCAGTGACTTGCCGCCACCGGAGGCACCAAGCAGACCCAGTGTCTCATTACCGGCTTCAAAACTTACATCAAGTTTAAAGCTGGGGTAGGTTTTTTGGATATCTACCAGTAGGCTCATCGTTTCGCCACCTCGTCGTTTTTATCGGCACTGATTTTGCGATAACGCTGAGTGCGTGCAGCATACCAGTTAACAAATAAGATGACCACAAAGGAGAATAGTATTACAACAAATACCCAGAAAGTGGCGACATCCGAATGCCCGCCCATCCACTCAAAGTAGATGGCTATCGGCATGGTCTGTGTAACACCCGGGTAGTTGCCGGCCACAAACAGCGTTGCGCCAAATTCGCCCATGGCTCTGGCAAACGCCAATACAGTACCGGCGGCAATGGATGGCCAAGCTAGCGGCATAGTCAGCTTAAAGAAGATGCGCATCTCGCTCCAGCCAAGCGTGCGCGCGGCATCACTAAGCGATGGATCAAGCCCCTCAAAAGCTCCTCTGGCTGTGCGATACATCAGCGGAAACGCAACTACAATTGCCGCAATGACAGCAGCAGGCCAACTGAAAATGAGTGCGATGTTGTGACTGATCAACCATTGTCCTAGCGGTGTGGAATTGCCAAACGCCACAAGCAGTAAAAACCCGCATACTGTAGGTGGAAGCACCAAGGGTATTGTAAGGATGGAGTCTAAGACATCTTTAAAACGATTGTTGATACGTTGAGAGAACCAAGCTGCTAATAGTCCAAGCACGAAGACAAATAGCATTGCCACAGCTGAGGTGCGTAGCGAGACCCAAAAAGGTCTGAAGTCTATGGAGGTTAAAAACGCCCACAAAGCATCTAAGCCTTGAGGTTCTTTTTCAATAACCACATCGCTTGCGGAGGTAATGAGTCCGGTTTCGCAAAACAGTGCTCCTTGGCTGACATCGCGGTTTTGTTCGTTAAAGATACATGTGTAGAAATAACCGTCTTCGATCTCTTGAGCAAACTCATAGCGATAGTCTCCTCGAACTATTGCTCTCTGAGATGTATATTCAAAAGCGAGAGACATGCTTGAAAGCATTTGTCCGCCGTTTGAGGCTTTGGCATCAATGGCCTTGAGCATAGCCTCAAATGTTGCTTTTTGATCAACAGACTGGAGATTTGAGCTCATGGACTGCGGAACATATACCAATGCCTGTTTTTCATTGATGACTACCACTGAAAAGGCATTTTCACCTACCATAGGGTAGCGATAACCAAAATACTTGTTTTGGTACTCACGACTGGTACCCTTATTCATTCGCGAGAAATCTGTGATCGCTATGTCTGAGCCTTCAATGCGAACCCGTGAAGCTTCTCCGGATACCTCAACATCACCTATTTGGTCATCAGCATATGCAGGGACAGATAACAGGCTTATAAAAAGCAGGCAGAGTGTCACAAAAATGACACTCTTACCCCTTGTTCGTGTTATGTTTCGCTTTGATTTCGTCACATCACCATGTTACCTTAAACAGCATTTGTATCTACGGCAAAACCCTTCTTTATCGTTATGCAGCGACATGCGTTTTTGAATTCCTATAAAACCTCAAATCCGAACTCTGCCCAAACTTTTAGAGCCTCAGGATCAGATACACAAAAATCCAGAAAGTCTTTTGCGACTTTGGCATTTTTACTATCGCTCAAAACGGCTCCCGGATACAGTATTGCTTTATGCGCATCGCTTGGCACTGTAAATGCTGTCTCTATGCCATCATAACGATAAAGATCGCTGGTGTAGACAAAGCCAATCTGACAGTCGCCTGTTGCTACATAATTTGCTGCGGTGCCCACTTTAT
>DBCW01000038.1 GCA_002293265.1 Eggerthellales bacterium UBA948 | reverse complement strand
GTTGCGTGTCGAATGCACACTCGTTGACGATAATCGCATCGAGGCAGAAAAAAGCTTGATGGATGATTATGAAGAGTTAAAAAGCATGTACCAACCGGGTGATGGCAACACTCAGGTGCTTTACCTAAAAGATGCCACCGCATCGTTTTATAGCTTCACAGCACCACCGCGGATAGTTAAGTTCTAGGATAAATAATACCCCTTGATCAAAAATGTCGATCAAGGGGTGCAACATAAGGAATACATGAAATCGGACAACTCAGAGCAAGGTCTTAACGCGCAGGCGGTTGAGACAGGCGAGCCTGCGAATAAACTGGACAGACTAGGCACGGCAAAAGTCTCAAGACTAATGCTGCAATTTGTGATCCCATCAGTTGTGGGATTGGTGGTCAATGGTCTGTACACTCTTATCGACTCGATCTTTCTCGGGCATGGAGTTGGTGAGATTGGTCTGGCTACAGTAACTGTTGCCAATCCTTTGCTTTCTGTAGGTCTGGCTTTATCAATGCTGCTTGGCGCCGGCGGAAACGCATTGGCGGCTCTGCGTCTTGGCGAGGGTAAACGTGAAGATGCCGAAAAGATCCTCGGCAATACATTGACATTGATGATTATATGCTGCATTCTCCTTGCTTTGATCACCACCATATTTATAGAACCGCTGATGATTATTTCCGGAGTAACACCGGATATTTGGGACAGTGCCAAGGTTTTCATTCTGATACTCACTTACGGTTATATCCTCCAGTTCATCGGCATGGGCTTTAATAACTTCATTCGTACAGCCGGAGACCCTAACAGGGCGCTATATACAAGCGTAGTCGGCGCGGTAGTTTGCGTAGTTTTTAATTACTTTTTTGTATTAGTCTTTAACTGGGGTGTAGCAGGA
Organism: Eggerthellales bacterium UBA948; assembly: GCA_002293265.1. GTDB lineage: Bacteria > Actinomycetota > Coriobacteriia > Coriobacteriales > UBA8131 > UBA8131. Next base: position 4,911 of record DBCW01000038.1, on the reverse strand, counting down.
TCGGCTTATGCAACCATTATTGGTCAGGCAACAAGCGCGGCGCTGATGTTTTGGTATTTCCTAAGCTCTCGTAAGGCTCCATTTAAACTTCGTTTTAAGAACTTGCGCCCCAAAATGTCTATCTGTGCCGGGGTTATCACATTGGGATCGGCATCCTTTATTATGTCGATCGCGATGACATTGACTGCTTTTGTCGTCAATAACCTTTTGGTGCATTATGGAGCAATGCATCCGATAGGGTCTGAGGGCGCTTTGGCCACCATCGGCGTGATTCAAAGAATCGCCCAATTGATGTTTTTCTTCCTAATTGGCGTTGCTATTGCCGCTCAGCCGATATGGGGGTATAACTTTGGTGCCAGAAACTACCTGCGCGTAAAAAAGACGACGACCATATCTTTACTATGGATGTTTGTTATCGGAACTTCTTTGTGGTTGCTGGTCATTGTTTTTCCCCGCCAAATCCTTGGGATATTTGGACTCGAGCAAGCGCTCATCGACTTTTCGGTATTCGCATTAGTCGTGCAGATGTCAATGTTTCCTTTGGTTGGCGCTCAAATGGTGGGATCCAACTATTATCAATCCACAGGACAACCCATTAAATCCATCTTTTTATCACTTACCCGACAGCTCTTATACTATTTGCCGTTAGTGATAATTCTACCTATGGTATTGCCTTCGATGATACCTACGCTTACTTCTCTGGATGCCATATATTTTGCCGTGCCGATTGCTGATGTACTTGCAATAGTTACAACTGCGTTTTTTCTGATTCATGAATACCGCAAGCTCAATAAAAACATTGCTGCGTCGAATGCAGGTGCGAACTTAGAACCCGATGATAAATCGTAACTGTTAAAATTGGCATAATGTTTCTTGTTTATTGGAGTTAATAATTGAACCCGGCGAAGCAAAGTGCTGATCGCTTAAGCGAAGTTAAAGTGTCATTTCCGCAATTTAATACGCAGGTTGTTGCTGGCATCGGCGATAACCTCTTGGAGTTAATGCGCTTACATAACTTGCCTATTAACGCAGACTGCGGCGGTATAGGTTGCTGCAACAAGTGCCACGTATCCATAAACGATGATGAGGAGCAGTTGGCTTGCTTGACGACCATTATTGAAGAGTCTGTTGTGTATGTTGCCGAATGGAGCAAGGACAATGCCACAAATGTAATCCTTAATGGAGAGCGAGAGATTGTAATAATAGATTCTCACCGAAGCGACAGTGACAGCAGTCAGATGCGTCAGGATAAGGTAGAACTTGACACAGCCTCGCTTGACGTAGCGTCTGTTTGTCGCACTTTTGCAATTGCCATAGATCTTGGTACGACTACTGTTGTCGGCAAATTGCTGGATCTGCAAAGTGGACATGAGCTGGCAAGCTTTGCTCGGCTTAACGCACAAAGAAGTTACGGAGCTGACATTATGTCGCGCATCGAGGCGGCATCAGACGATGCTTCAACTTTATCAAAACTCATCCGTGAACAGATCGATACGGCTGCTAAATACATGCTGGACAAAGCGGAGGTCAATTCCTCGGCTGTAAAAAAGGTTGTCGTCGCCGGAAATACTGCCATGACTTACATTTTGCTTGGACTCCCCTGCCGCTCACTGGGTGCAGCGCCTTTCATACCGGAGTTTGCTTTGGATCAAGCTTATCCATATGAACAAGTGTTTAATTCTGACACCCTTAGTTGCGACTGTATTGTTTTTCCTTATATGTCTGCTTTTGTGGGTGGAGATCTGAGCGCCGGTCTGTGTGCGTTGGCACATGAAGACGATTTCATTCTCATGGATCTGGGCACCAATGGTGAGATGGTCTATAAGCGTGATGGAGAACTGATCTGTACGGCCACAGCCGCCGGTCCGGCATTTGAAGGTGCTGCGATCGAATGTGGTTCGGGTAGCACAGTTGGCGCCATATCCTCTGTATGTATTGCGGATGGGCAGCTCGAAATCAAAACGATTGGCAATGGTACAGCAAGCGGAATATGCGGCTGTGGGATACTCGATACGATGGCTATGCTTATCGATGAAGGTTTTGTTGATCAAGCCGGTACATTTAGAGACGCAAGTGACATTGATGCCAATAATAGTCTGGCTTTGCTGCGCAAAAATGATCGAATCATTTTGTATCCCGGCTCCCCTCTCAACAATTATCGTGAGGTCTACTTCTCACAAAACGATGTGCGCCAGTTTCAGTTGGCTAAAAGCGCTGTACGTGCGGGTTTGGAAATAATTATTGGTGAGATGGGTGGGCGTTTGCCTGCTAAGGTGTTTCTTGCAGGTGGCTTTGGGCAAAACCTNNAAAAGCGCTATTACTACCGGACTTATACCCAAGGAGCTTGCAGGCAGAATTGTAACTGTCGGCAACAGTAGCTTAAATGGTGCAGCAAAGATCTGTTTTGATAATGAGAGCTACAACACTGTATCATGGCTGGCGAATCAAGCTAGGGAGATAAATCTGGCAACTCACCATGAGTTTGCCGATCTCTTTATGGAGCACATGTATTTTTAAACTTTCCTACAGGTAATCGAGCCTTATTCATGCTTTTAGTCTGATGCTTTTTAGCCTATTTAAGTAGTATTAGGGGATATTTTATGCCCGCTTGAGAGCTATCCTTTGGTAGTCGATAGAAAGGAGAGTTTATGTGTTTTAGACCTGCCGCAGTAAGTGTAGATATTACATGCCCAAAGTGTGGTACTAAGGTTGCGATGGATGCTACCGAGTGCCCTGAGTGTGGTGCTACTGCTGAAGAGTTGGCTGCCGCCGCTCCAAAGATGCCGGGTGCTCCCGGTGCTCCCGGCGCCCCAGGTGCTCCCGGTGCCCCAGGTGCACCGAAAATGCCACCGCCTCCGGGTGCACCGAAACCTCCGGGTGCGTAAATCGCTTAAAAATGACTTATCGTGCTTGATGTCGCCCGGGAATTCAAATGAAGAATTTCCGGGCGACATCCGTGTTTTCCCTAGAGCACACGTCAAGATTCCTCAACTGCACTCCGCTTCGCTCAGAGTGGCAGTTTGTTTGATTGCTGCATTCAGAATTGCAGGTTGCCTGACTGCAGCGTCCGAAACTATAGCCTACTCAGTTGCTCCCCCACAGCTTGAACCGCTGCCGGCGCAACATGCGTAGCAGTGTTTGCCAAATGCTATCGCTCGTTTTAGCTCTTTTTTAGGCACGCCGTTTTCTGTATCAATATAATCAAAGATCGTGCTGCCATCAAGGCAAGGCAACTGCGCCGCCTGATTAAAGTCACAATCATAACAGCGACCATCCCAACCTACTGAGAGTTGTGCACGACACATCATGCCGGGTAAAGTGGCCGGATTAAACGCGCCTACCAGCTTGTTCATGTAGTCTTGCAACTTGCCTTTGGCGTCCAACGCCTTGGCAAAACGACCAAGTGGGTTATTGGTTATTGCGAAGAGGTTATCAAAAACGATGCCAAAATCTGCCTGCAGGCGTCTTCGGTATTCTGCCTCCAGCTGTGCTTGCGCTCCCGGCAAGAAAGCACCGCCGGGGTTATAAGCCAGGTTCAAGATCAAACCATCGCCTTTTCCATAACCTAATGCATTCAATTCTTGAAGCTTTTTTATGCTCACGTCAAAGACACCGGCACCACGTTGATTATCGGTATTTTTTTGCACGAAATGCGGCAGTGAGGCTACAACCTGAATCCCCAATTCGGCATAACGTGCAGCCAAATGTTCGTATTTTGGCAGGCTTAAGACCACAAGGTTGCAGCGTGTCATTACTGTTATAGTGCGCTTTGCAGCCTCGGTAATGAACCACTCAAAATCAGGGTTAAGCTCCGGAGCTCCACCGGTTATATCAAGTGTGGAAAAGCCATATATATCCAAGACATCTAGGCAAGCCTGCATAACCTCTTTGCTCATAAGCTCGCTACGATCAGGTCCGGCTTCGATGTGACAGTGTTTACAAGACAAATTGCATTTTGCGCCTACATTTACTTGCAGTGTATCCAAGCTTATATTTGTTACTTTGTTTTCCGCATCTACTTTATCCTCAAACGCAGGACAGTCGATATTTGCCATAACCCCCACGGCATCTACCGTGATCATATTACAGCTCCAAGTCTTTTACAATATTTTTCATTTGTACGCCGTGCACCAAAGAAGCTCCACCGCGAATGGCATTAGCAACGTGTATCGCCTCGGTCATCTCGGCTTCTGTGATGCCTTTCTCTAAGCTGCCTCCCGTATAGGAATCAATACAATATGGGCACTGCACGGCAGCTGCCNNAAAGACTTTTCGCGCGCTGTTAAGGCACCATCCTCAAAAACTTTACTATAGTAGTTCATATAGGCATCCCAAAGCTCAGATGCCTCTTCGCCCATTGTGGAGAATTTGCCCAGATCTTCCGGATTGTAATAAGTTTTCATATTGGCTCTCATTTCTTTTTCAAGTTTTTCTTGCACCGTAGTTTCTATACACAATTATATGACATAGTCTAGTAATTGATAAGGCTTTAGTGTTTTCTGAATTGCGAAAATATCCTTAATATGCGCTTTAGCCAACCTGATTGGCACGCAAGAGACTGATTTGGTTGATTAAAGCGTGTATTAAGCTATTAAACCGTAGAAAAAGCCCCTGCCACTTTTGGAAGGAGTGTGGCAGGGGCGTAGGTAAAGATCAATCTTTATCGAGCGTAACGGCTTAAAGCCTAATACTTAGACTGACAACCGACGTGGGGTCGCTCGCTATTTTTTCCAAGCGGTCAAGAACTTGTCGTGCGGATTGGGCATGCGTGACCAGAAACGCTCTTCGCCCGGGATGGGTGTTCTGTCGTCGGAGTAGACGATGAGAAAGCGCATCAATAAACCGGAGCAAACTACCAGTATAGGTGCAACAATATCAGCAGCCACGCCACCGGCTAGATAGAAGATGAGC
>DBCW01000030.1:219-4122 GCA_002293265.1 Eggerthellales bacterium UBA948 | reverse complement strand
TGACAGGGGGTTGTGCGCTAATAACAACACGTTACATGGAGTACCTCTGAGTTAAACACAATTTAGCGTTTAAAAGGGGTGACAAGGTAGAACTCTTGCTTTTGCCCAGAATACCAATCATCTTGCTCGGTATTATAAAAAATATTGCGCAAAAGCTTGCATTGCGTGGCGAGCTGTGAGAACATACTTAAACTCAACATTGAAGTGGTCGAAGTTTTGGTCACTTACTGTAAGCATCTACAAGGAGTAATTTTGTTACTTATAGCCCTGAACCTGGTACTGATTATTAGCATCGTCGGTGTAGTACTGAACACCGCCGCCGGTTCTTCGCGCTTAAGGAGCAGCTCTCTGTAGTGAGTACTGAAATCCAAGCAAGCAAAGCCCGGTAGCGAAAATGTCTACCGGGCTTTTTGTTTGGACGAAAGTTTGAAAGTGTTAACGATACAAAATGGTTAGTGGTAAAAGTAAGTGGCGAGTTGCGTTTCGCAGCGATCCATCTTAAAGAAAGGAACCAAGACACATGAACGGAGCAGCGATAGTCGTCGAAACTCTGATCGCGCATGGCGTCAGCGATGTTTTTGGCTATCCGGGTGGGCAGGTGCTCAATTTGTACGATGAGCTCTACAACTACCGAGATAGGATTCGCCACAGACTCGTTTGTCATGAACAAGGTGCAGCTCATGCAGCTGATGCTTATGCCAGAGTAACGGGAGAGGTAGGCGTTGTAATAGCCACAAGCGGACCCGGTGCGACTAACTTGGTCACCGGCATCGCCACTGCATATCTGGACTCCAGTCCGGTTGTAGCAATCACCGGAAACGTGCCTACAACTTTGATGGGGCGTGATAGTTTTCAAGAAGTTGATATCACCGGTATAACGATGCCTATTACCAAGCACTGCTTTTTGGTTAAGGATGTTGCTCAGCTTGAAGATACCTTGCAAAAGGCCTTTATGATTGCCGGGTCAGGCCGCCCCGGTCCTGTGCTTGTGGACATTCCCAAAGACGTGCAAATAGCCGAAACTGAGTTTAAGGGCGGTGCCCCGATAGAGCGTGAGACACCTGCAGCAAAACCGGCCGATCAAAGTCGTCTCGAAGCTGCGGCAGCGCTCATCAATGCCAGTGAGCGCCCTTATATCTATGCCGGTGGTGGTGTAGTGCTCTCAGACGCGGGTGAGTTCCTCAAAGATTTCGCCGAGCACCTCGATGCACCGGTGGGGCTTTCGATGATGGGGCTTACAGGACTCGATAGCAAACACCCTCTCTACTTGGGAATGACCGGAATGCATGGCGTGCCCGAGTCGTCCAAGATGACCGCCGAAGCCGATCTGATTATCGGTGTGGGCGTGCGTTTTTCGGATCGTGCAACAGGGGATACCAAGCGTTACCGTGAAAATACCAAGATCCTCCACCTAGACATTGACGACTCTGAGATCGATAAGAATGTTGGCTCTACGGTTAGTGTACTTGGTGATCTGAGTGAGTTATTACCCCGCTTGATAGATATGATCGAGCAAAAAGATCGCTCATACTGGAAGGGGCGTGCTGAGAAGGTGCGCGAAGAAGTTAAGCTTGCGACTCGTGGCTATCAAAGTAACGGCGACGAATTGTTTTCGCCACGCAACATTATCAAGGCTGTTCGCGAGCGCGCAACCGACGACACCGTTGTATGCACCGACGTGGGTCAGCATCAGATGTGGGTGGCTCAGCACTATGGCTTTCGGAGTCCGCGCACGTTTCTTACCTCCGGCGGGCTTGGTACCATGGGTTTTGGCATGGGCGCAGCCGTTGGAGCATCGATTGCCAAAGGCGATGCACATACCTTGCTCTTCAGCGGCGACGGCAGTTTTCACATGAACATGCAGGAGTTTGCCACAGCGGTGCGCTACAACTTGCCCATCACTGTTATCGTGATGAACAACTCGGTGCTTGGCATGGTGCGTCAATGGCAAAACCTTTTCTATGGTGAGCGTTACTCGCAAACCACGCTTGAGCGACCAACGGATTACGTAAAGCTGGCCGAGGCCTTAGGCGGCAAAGGTTTTAATGCCGATAATCTTGACGAGTTAAATGTGGCTTTGGATGCGTCCTTTGTAAGTAGTGATGGTGACAGCGGTTGCAGACAAACCATCATCAACTGCAGAATCGACGAAGATAATATGGTGTTTCCGATCATTCCTCCGGGCGGATCGTTTGACGACATGTTGTTGGGTAACTAAGAGAGGAGGATAAATGCCGGATTACGAGAACGCTGTAAGCTTTACCATCTCGATTATCGTGGCTAATCGCGCCGGTGCCCTTAGCCGGATAACGGGTCTGTTTTCCAAACGCGGTTACAACATTGACACCTTAACGGTAGGGCCGATGGCTGAAGATCCCAACTTTTCCCGATTGATCTTAACATCGACCGGAGATGAGCCAACAAAGATTCAGATCATCAAACAACTACGAAAGCTATTTGACGTAGTGGAAGCAAAGACGATTTAAATGGTTGTCATCCTTGATTTTCTGTTACCAAGCAGATGTTAATCTCGCTTAACCACTGTCATTCCCGCTTTCGCGAGAATGACAAAAGAGACATAGGAAAGACATAAAAGTACATGAACAACGGCAGCGGCTTTGGGTCGCTCCGCACTAACAACAAAGGAAAGAAGGATTAAAACAATGGCAAATATCTACTACGCAAAAGACTGTAATGCAAAACTTCTGGATGGCAAGAAGGTTGCTGTTATCGGTTATGGTAGTCAAGGGCACGCGCACGCGCTCAACCTAAAAGACAGCGGACATGCGGTGGTCGTGGGGCTGCGCGAGGGTTCGGCATCTGCTGAACGCGCCACTCAAGACGGCTTGGAAGTTTTAAGCGTTGAAGCAGCGGTTAAGGCAGCTGACATCGTGATGATCTTGGTTGGCGATGAGAACCAACCGGCGCTTTATGCAGCTGAGATCGCACCTAACCTGAGCGAGGGTATGACGCTTTGCTTTGCGCACGGATTTAACATTCACTACGGTCAGATCGTGCCGCCTAAAGACGTGGACGTGATCATGATCGCCCCCAAAGGCCCGGGTCACACCGTTCGCAGCCAGTACCTTGAGGGCAAGGGCGTTCCCTGCTTGATTGCTATGTATCAAGATGCCAGCGGCAGCGCCAAAGACACCGCGCTTGCTTACGCTCAAGGTATCGGAGGAGCGCGCGCCGGTATTTTGGAGACAACTTTTGCCGAGGAGACCGAAACCGATCTCTTTGGTGAGCAGGCCGTTTTGTGCGGTGGCGTTACCGCTTTGATGAAAGCCGGTTTTGAGACGCTGGTTGAAGCCGGTTATCAGCCGGAGAGCGCATACTTTGAGTGCGTGCATGAGATGAAGCTAATCATCGACTTGGTAGTTGCTCAGGGTATGTCGTTCATGCGTCACTCCATCAGTGATACTGCCGAGTATGGCGACTATGTGACCGGTTCGCGCATNNCATCATCACCGAAGACACCAAGCTTGAGATGAAAAAGATCTTACGCGAGATCCAAGACGGCACTTTTGCTCGCAATTGGGTGCTGGAGAATAAGGCCAATCGTCCGCACTTCTCTGCCATGCGTCGCTTGGAAGCCGCGCATCAGGTCAACTCTGTGGGAGATGATCTACGCGAGAAATTCAGCTGGAAGGCAGATGAAGCAAAGTGAGAACAAGCGACCAGGTAACCGCCGGTTTCAAGCGAGCACCACANNGCACCACAACGCTCGCTTTGGAAAGCATCGGGGCTTACTGACGATCAGCTAAAGCGACCACTTATTGGTATCGCCAACAGCTATAACGAGATAGTTCCAGGCCACATAGAGCTGGATCGCATTGCTCGCGCCGTGCATGACGGCATACTGGCAGCCGGTGGAACGCCGCTGGAGTTTAACACCATCGC
>DBCW01000030.1:0-178 GCA_002293265.1 Eggerthellales bacterium UBA948 | reverse complement strand
CTGCGAGCTGATGGCTCGTGCTCACTGCTTGGACGCGCTGGTATTTATCCCTAGTTGCGACAAGACCGTGCCTGGCATGCTGATGGCTGCCGCCAGATTGGACTTGCCGTGCATCTTTGTGTCGGGTGGCCCGATGCTTGCCGGGCGCGGCGTTGGTGGTGTTGGCGGCGGTAGCGGC
>DBCW01000172.1:17643-26381 GCA_002293265.1 Eggerthellales bacterium UBA948 | reverse complement strand
TCGTTGGTGTTGCCTAGGTTGTAAGTAGTTGCACCCGCGTTAATATGCGGAGCAGCAAGGGTCATTTCGTAGGCTTTAGCATTTGTGTCACCAATCAAGAAAGCTTTGACGGCAGCGTTTGTTTCATCACCATACCCCACATATGTCTTGTCTCCGCGCACAATATTATTCGCAACAATTGTGTAAGCTTTATCTCCACCTGCACTCAACATTCTTGCGCTTTCGTCTTGATTTACCACAGTTACCTTAACCGGATGAACCGGCACAGTTTCGCCGATTATTGCAGGTGCAGCTGTGATGTTATAGATAGTTGAGTCACTTGGATCTTGAGTTATTACAGGGCTAAGCTCTAAGATTTCATAACTACCGTCATCTTTACCGTTAGCATAGAGAATCTTTGCAAAAGCTGCATCAGCAATTAAGTTAGCTACGTTGCCGGAAGCCATCTCCGTTTGGGTTGCAACTACGTTAAACGCGGTGATGCCATACCCATTTACCGGATCTATGCCTATCCACACAACACCGTTTTTGGTGACAGCATTGTGGTCGGAGTCGGTTGCTGTAACAGGAACAACGTATGCGCCAATTTTGTTGATGTTAACTTGGCTTAAATCTGCTTGGATATCAACGGGAATTGGTGGTGCAGCATTGTCGTCTTCTACGTCTGTAGCACTTACACCTACAAGATACTCAGCTTCTGTAAAGTCATATCCCAGTGGGTAAGATTTGTCTGCCGGAAGCGTGAGCACCGGATCGTTTCCGTCGTTTACAAATACTTTTACAGTAATAGTTGCCTCATGGTCTTCTGAAACCCTAAATACAACATCAAAGCTTTGGCCTTCTTCAAGCTCGCCGGAAGTGGCAAAACCTGTGTCGCTTACATACTCGGCATTTCCGGCCAGAGCAAGACCGGCAACATTGTTAAGGCGACTATAGCTTGTAGCGTTAGCCATATCTTTAAAGGTGTTTTTGTATTCGTCGGTGCCTACTTGAGCTCTAAGCGTGTTGGCATCAACGTGATTAATGCGGAAATTTCTGGCATAGATCGAATACCTATTGCCATTATCGCTATTGCCGTCTCCGATCATTGTATTGGGAGTATTGTTGAGAGTTTGGTCTTCGACCACCTTGGCAAAAACTGTATATCTGTCAGTTGCAGCAGGTCCATATATCACCTCAACGCTGTAATCGTTTCCGGTAACTATGTTGCTATAGGTGCTATTAAAGCTAACCGCTACAGCGTCTCCTTCTATTGTCCAGGCTTTTGCCTCGGTCATTTCACGCAGCTGTGCAGTTATGTTAGTGCCCGAAGCAACCTTGGTCTTGTTGATGATAAAACTCTTGGCGTTGAGTATATAGCCGTCGCGAATTATCGGATCGCCACCAACCACTACGCCACGTGAATCAGAAACCGTTGACAGGTCTCTATCGGTATATGTATATACAACTTTGTAGAAACCTTCGTCGATAGCAGAGATTGTATTGCTGTTAATCTTCTTGCCATATTCGTCAAAAACCTCATAGGTAACTCTGTCGCTTAAAGACATATCACCTGTGGGGTTAGATGCAGAAATTTCTTTCTGGTCTATAACTACAACGCCTTCTTTGATTTTGGCAGCTGTAAGGTTGTCGCTGGCATCTTTTTCGCCATCAGCTACAGGTAAATTGACCAAAAGCGGCTTAGGTAAAGCGTTGATGGTTGCGTTAGCCGGTTCATCTTCAACTCTGATGGTAAAGGTCTGTGTTTTGTTGGTTCCCTCAGCGCTTACCTCAAAACGGAATGCTTTAAGGTCGTTCGTTGGATCTGTGTCCTGATACGCTGTAATGAAGTTGTCTGTGTCTGTGATAGTAACTGCCGGTGTTTCGATACTTCCGTCAGCCAAAGTCTTCACAGCGCCAATCTTTAACGCACCCTTAACACCATCAGCGCTGTTTAGTCCACTGTTTGCAATAGCCTCAGCGTCGCTTCGACTAATGCCGGGCATGCTTTGCTCGGTTGGAAGATTTTGACCATAAATATATGTAGTATCGCCAAACTCTTTAGGTCCGTTGTTTGATCCGTCCGAAACAATCGTAGCGGCATCTACAACTACAGCGTTAATGCCCTTTGTTACATAACCGGAATCTGCAAGCGCAGGAGACCAGGTGCCAACACCGGATACGTCTTGGAGTTGCAATGTTATTGGATATGTTCCTGCGTTTGCAGAAGCGCCATAGGTGTGTCCGGAAGCAACATTAATGCTTGTTTCTCCAAGAGGATTAGAAGTCTTGCCGTTATAGCCATTTGCTTTTGATAAGTTAAGGATTTGTGCAGTTGCGTCCGTAGCAATATCAACCTTCTTGATCACAAACGATGTCGCATAAAGTATGCGTCCGTTTAGATCTTGAGGCAAAGTTGATGCTGTAGCGGCAGTAGAAGATACACCGTAGTGACCGTCATTTACTACGACCACACGTTGACCGTCCTCAGAGGCATACTGTGTTGTGTTGCCTTCCGGATCTGTATAGCTATATTGCAGAGCATAAAGACCCGGAGTTGTGCTGTCCACCGTACCTGTAAGCGTTGCTTGATCAACAGTGAGACCTGGGTCATCTTCGTCAGTTAAAGTGATTCCCATATTGCGATCAAATGGGCTTCCTAAGTTGATCTCCAGAGGACTTGTCGCCCAAAGCTGCGGTTTTTTGCCTATTATCACGCTTGCTCTGGCAGTAACTTCAGTTGCTCGTGGAGTTGATACAACATTTACCCATGAGCCTGCTTCAAGCTTTTGAGCACCATATGTTGTTGGATAATCACCAACCACTGCAGGAGCGGCGGCGCTTCCGGGAAACGCGGTAGACTTGATAGATATACGTGCATCAGGCGCACTTGAGACCACTTTGTAGACACGAGCATTTGCGGCCTCAATCATCTTGGGATACAAATTGTCGCGCATTAAATCGGCCTCTGAGATCAGACGGTCAAAGTGATTAGCAACAATTGAGTATTGATCATTTGGCCCTGCTTTATAAATCACATCTCCACTGGTCACAATACCCTTGATGGTCTTTTTGACTTCTTTGCCATCCACGGTAGCCCTACCGGATACTACATAGTCAAAGAAGTACTCTCCTTCTGCTGCATTAGCAATCCAACCGCTTTGGGTAAAGTTGCTGATTGTAGCCGTGACCGGAACACCTTCTACTGATGAGGTTCCGTCTTCCAGATATGCCGTTGCGGCAGATTCTCTGTCAACTTCTGCACGTGTTCCTTCTACTTCACTTTGCAGCATGACAAAGTCTTTTGCCATAAGGATAACGCCATCGGTTGGATTAGCAGGATCTCCCTTTTCGATAACCTCACGTCCATCGGTTACCACTATGGCGCGGGTTGCCGTGCCGGAAAGTGCCGGAGTTCCTGTGTCGGTTGCTCTGTACTCAACTTTGTAAACACCAATATTTTGTGTATCGATGACATTGTTGGTCAGACCAAATGAACCACCGTTAATGGAGAAGGTAGTCTTTTCATCAGGATATCCTCCGGGGGTCATCATGTTTTCTTGCGCGTCGATGACCATCATATTAGCTTTGATCTCCTCGGCTGTAAGCATATGAGGCACACCGGGTGTTTGCTTAATTACCAAAGGAGCACTATCCTCAGACGGGAAAGTGATCGTAGGTGCAGTATTACCAACAGTAATGTAGAAGTTGACTGTCACCGTTACTTCAGTATCTCCTACAGGAGCAAAGACCACTTTGTAGGGTTCGGCTCTTGGGATTGGGTTGGGCATGCTTGCCATATCGTTACTTATGACCTGAGCCTTAACATCTTCTGTTGTGCCTAAAGTACCAGGTGCAGTGCTGTTTAGAGAGAACTTAAAGCCCTCAGCTTGGGCTTGAGCGATCAACCATGCATTATCATTTCCGTGACCATTTGCGGCAAGATCTGTGCGGCTGATGTTGTCGTTTGCCAATACCGCATACTTATCGTTGCTAACATCTGTGCCTCTGGCAATTAAGTCTCTGTCGTACACTTTTGTTTCAATGGGCAAAGGTGTGACTACAGCCGTCACATCTTCCGGCTCGTAAGAAAGGCTCATATTTTTATATGTGGCATCTTCTGCGGTTGGGGTATTTAAAAGATTGTCTCTTCCGTTAACAATAATGTCGTTGGTTGGAACTTCAACTAAGCCGTCTTCTACATCCATCTGCCAAGCCTGGGCAAATGTTGCTTCGCGGATAAGTGTGTCTTTTTTCTCAGCAGTGTTTGCTGCCGTTACCTCATCTGAAGTAGCTACAAAGTTATAGCCTAAAACGTCACCGACCGGGCCTACTATGATTGCACGTGTGGCAGTGATGCTTTCGCGATCACTGTTTATTACTGTGTAAGTTGAGCTGTAAATGCCGTATCTGGGATTTTGCGGCAGTGTAGTGCTAACAAACTCTACGCTGCTTGAAAGCTCTGTTGCACCTGCTCCGGCATGGTTCCAGGCTCTAACTAAATAGAATAGGTCGCCACCTTTTTCTCCGGCAGTGTTATAAATTTTGCTTTCTTCATAATCACTGGCTTTGATGTAGCCTGTAGGCATCTCTGTGTCATCAATCCACAGCTTTGCGGGTTCAGCAATAATCATGGGAATATCAGGATCAACATCAATCTTTACGGTTATTTGTGTTGTGAAGTAAGGTTGTCCTGCCTTTCCAATTACAGCAAACTCAACTGTATACTCTGCCCCCGGCACTGCAGGTGTAACGATTCCAATATCTGTAACAATAACGTTATCGGAACTCCAATCGTCATTTAAATCTAAGCGAGCTGTTGCTTTGGCTTTTTCGATGAGCCAAGCATCCCTTGTAGCGTCATCTTCTCCCATCATTTCGTCGGCAACTTTTGGTGCAACGCTAAAGTCTGAAGCATCTATGTATGGAGTTGCAAATGGAAGCACTGTGATAGTCTCACTAGATACTATTGTTGGATCTCCTGTAGCGTAGAAGTTAACCGTATATTCTTTGCCGTTTGGATACTCTGCTCTAAAATCTTCTCTAATACGATTGTTCTCGGTGTAATCTGTGCTACCAAAGATACTTGCATCGCCCCAGCCGGATTCTCCCGGTTTTGGCGCGGTTGGATTAACGCCATTAACAGTTGCGCCTTCCGGAAGAGTTGTGTCACTTCCGGCACGTTTAACAAAATTGGCGTCTATCTTGTCTTGAAGATCTGTGTAAAGTTGGTTGCTGCTAAGACCGGCCAGCCTATAGGCCTCGTCAAGACCAATCTCAGCAGGAGTTGATTCGGGGATCAGATCCGGCAAACTTACTGATAGATACGGAGCAGCCTTTTTAGTAGTGTCATGAAAAGCAGTGTCTACAAGAGGATTTTCATTAACCGGTGTCGCACCGTCTTGAAGTACAAAGTAAACTTTATCGCCTTCTTGAAAACCTGAGACATCCTCAAAGATAAATGTCCACGTGCCGTCGGCTTTTAGATCGCCGCCTTCTTCGATACGCTCCTGAACAACTCCTCCGGAGTTTGTCCTAACGGCAATCAGGGTTTTTGCAGGATCGGGATTGTGTGGCTCTGCTGCTGCTTGTGCGTCTGCCAGACTATACGTTCCTGTAACTTCTTTTGTTATACCCGCCCACATTTTACCGGTGGCAGGTGTAGAGACCACTGCCGGCACCGGTGGCAAAGCGTCTTGTACAGTAATTGTGTCTTTTATAATATTTGAGTCAGAAGAAACATGCACTCTTGGTGATGCCGGGTCGTCGTATTCGCCGCGCCAAAGCTGAGTCATGCTATAGCTATCGCCGGTTTTGAGCAGCTCTTCATTATCATAGCGAACTACACCATCGAGCTCTGTCACACCTGTTTGTACCGTGTATAGTTCATCGGGATTGATGGAGGTCACTTCTCCTGCAATAGAAGATCTGGTCTGGCCACTTTCTGTAATTTGGATGCGAGCAAAGACCTCATCGGTCCATATTGGGCGGTCATCAGACTTAACGCCTTCGGCAACAACACCTGTCCAGCGTATAAATCTGTCAGCGTTGGTAGCCGGCTCTGCAGTGAGAATCCTAGCTTGAGCATTATTTCCGGAAATACGCCTATACGAATTCATACCTTGCGTGCCAAAATTATCCACGCCGGTATTAAAGTAATCAGGATCGTCCGTAGACGTAAGTGTATTAAAATTTGGACCGGCTAAACTGTAGCCCACAAGTGTCCAACTTTTATAAGGATTGCCATCAACAGGGTTGTTGGTAGAGTTTGTGGCATTTGCAGTTCCACCCACGCGACTCGTGCCATTACCCCAAACAGCAATATCTGTTGCTGCGCCTGTAAATCTAGATTGATCGTTACCGGTTCCGGAAGATTGAATACCAAAAACTCTGGCGCCAACTGTTGGATTTGTATTTGTGAAGTCATAATAAAGCGGTCTGTCGCAAACAAAGTCAAACCCATATCCGGCGGTAAATATACCTTGGCTAGTACTATTCATGTTTCCCCGTGCAACAAAGGTTGTGCCAACACCCATATCAATAAGTCCGTCTCGTTCACCTCCGGCTGCAACTACTGCACCAAAGTCTGAGATCAAATTAATGTTTGACCCTTCGTCTTTTACTATAAACCTGAAGTCTCTGTTATCAAATTCTATTGCAGCGTTTGCGTATAATGCACTTGGGCTAGTAGCAGCATTACCATTACCTTCGTTGTGGATATTTACGCTGCCTCCGGTCTCAACAGTAAATGAGTTGTTTTCACCGGTACCAAATCTAATAGCAGCAGCCCTATCGCCGCTGGTGTGTCTGTGCTTCGTAACGTTAAACTCACCTTTATTTCTTACAATAATTTGCTGATTGCCAACTAGGTAAATTCTCATTACCGCGCCATAACCACTCCAAGGTTGTGTGTTCTCAAAATTTACAACGGTTCCTTCTCCGTCAATGATCATTTGGCTGCCTTCGACGTACATCCATATGGTAGAAGCGGTTGCCGGTGCCTCTGCCACAATGTTTACATGGGCACCATTGGTAAACTCGAAGCCGCCTTGATTGTCAGGTGCACGCATGAATAAAACGCCTTGAACGTCACCCATTGGCACACCTCTTACATCTAACAATGACCCGACGCCATCAGCCTTGACCCAACAAGTAGTAGAGTAAGAGGTAGAATCGCTTTCTTCCATTTGAATTGCATTGGTGTCTGCGGGTGAGTAAATATATACTTCTGCGCCATCGGTAACATTAATAATGTTGTCTCTGTTCCTTACCTGAGCACGAAGAACTTGATCGTCACTGGCAAGCCTAACTATGGTGTCTTCTCCTGTATAGAGCTGATCCCTTACGTTTATGACTTCATAGTCTAAATCTGTGGCATCAATGGTTACCCTGTTCTCCCACGTAACTATACCCTTAACAACCAGGTGTGCATCCGGCGCATATACCAGACCGGCTGTTGGAGCATTGGCACTCGTGACATTTTCTAGGTTGATTGTCCAGTTATTGCCAATAGTCGTGCTTCCGTTTGTCTCAGGGCCTGCTCCGTACGCTACAATCACCGGAGTGTCAGTTGCACCGTTTCTGTTTATCACTATGTTTTGAAGTGTAAATGTAGTTGCACCCGCTGCGGCTGCAGAAAGCTGAAATGCATTACCATCGTTGTTGGTCGTATTTCCTGTGCCGCCATTGCGAAAATCTAAAGTGAAACCCTTGCCATCAACAACAAGGGTTCGGTTTATCACGTTTGAGGCGCTACTCATTAGATAAGTAGCTGCCCCTGTTGGTGTGGCCGGTTTTGTTATGTTTTGAGTAAGCTCAATCCTTGAGACAGAGGTATCTAGAATTGCTGCTTGCAGTTCTGCCCATGTATCAACAGTTACTCCACCGGGAACGCCGGGTATGGGACCTCCAAAAGGTTGAACCGTGGCTTTATTGGCCTCATCGGTCTCCATTGCTTCATTGGATTTTTCGGCTTCGTTGGCCTCTTGGCTTTCATCAGCCTTTTTGTCTTGTTTGTCAGCATCATTTTCAGAACTATCATCTTCTGTTTTTGCAACATCAGGCTGTGTAGAAGTGGATTCTTCACCCCCTTGGGCTTGATTCTTGTTTTCTTCTGAAGCTTTGTCGATCACTTCAGACTCAGCTGTAGCATCTTCGCCTGCGACAACTATGTCGTCTGCAAAAATGCCTACCGGCAGTGCAAACATTACAGCCAAATTTATGGCTAGAAGTACTGACAATGTCTTACCCAGCACTCCAAGTCCGCTGCTTTGCTTTTTGTACCTTCTTCGGCTTACACTCATTGTTTTCAACCCTTCCCTACGTAAAGCATCTTGCCCTTGCTTAACCTTCTCTTATAAATGCTTATAGCTTTGCTTAAAACAAAGCTTTTGATAACAAGTAGTGCCTACTATCTATTTAGTTTTTCTTGGGTGAGTAGCCATAAATACACAAGAACTAAGCAGCTAATACCAATGCTGCTTTAATGTGTCTATTTACGTCTATTTTTGCCCCATTTTCCCCATTTAAATTGCTAAGCCTCAACAATCTGACGCTTATTTAGAACCCCCATTTTATGACCTTTAGCTTTCCTGGTAATTCTTAAAGCTGATTAAGCTTTAGGAACAGTTACATAATACTAGAAATCTAAAAAAAGAAAAGCTCCATTTATCAGGATTAATGGCTTATTAATATATACGCTATTATAAGATTTCTAATATTATTGATACTGAATTACGTATATATTTGCTATATATATT
>DBCW01000172.1:2663-17620 GCA_002293265.1 Eggerthellales bacterium UBA948 | reverse complement strand
ATTTTTAGACAAGATTTACTCTATCTTTTGCATCTTTACAGAATCAGCTTTAATGAACTTTTGTAAAATATGTCTTAAATTATTATTAATAACATTATATTAGACGCTAATTTATACTCTCATATAGTCTTATATTCGCAGTAAATGAGAATCGCTTTTATCTTGCCGGCGCAGAGATTGTTGTTCCCGTTGGTGTTCCCTTAGCATATATTATGACCTGCTCGTTTGAGCGATCATATAAAAAAGCTGTGCCTTCGTTATCAACAGTTCCTATTACGTTGTAATTATTAATATTGTTTGCATCAGCCATAGCACGACACTCAATGATTGCCTGATCAGTTATTTCTTTGCGTTTTTCATCGTTCATGTTTGCCCAGTCAGCATCACTGCTGACAACTACTTGATAGTTGGTAATCGCAACACCGTTAGATTGCTGTACCTGACTAGTTATTCCTGTAACATAACTTTTAAATGCTGCCTGTTCGTTGTCTCCGCCTTCAATACTCTGGCAACCTGTAAGTACAACTGTACAAGCTATCGCCAGCATCACAATTAAGGTATATATATAAGCATGCTTGGTGTTTCTCTTCGTTTTGTTGTTCATAACTACCTTCCCTTTTAGACATGTTCCCCATATACAACAGGTGTCAACTGCTTCTTTTTGTTTCTAGTATGTTTGGTCTACTATAGTTGTCTCTTTTGTTCATTATATACAATTATTTGCTTGCTATCAGCACATTAAATACATCTCTACTAATTCTGTTTTCAATTTGCTTGTTATGCTTTTAGGTTTAGTTGTGCGATAGCTATGCGTTGTAAGTGAATCTATCTTTGCTCCTTGGAGCATAAAGCCGCGTGTGTCCATGCTGCCTTTCTTGTCATTAACCTACAGATTTATGCGATTATTCTATGTTTTCTTGTTGTACTATTTTATGTTATGAGAAATTTTTATGCTTTTTGATCAATTTAAATTATTAAGCAAGAAAAGCCAATGTGAGAGACTCTTTTATTAATGAGCGTAAACATAACAAAATCATCAGACTGGCAATAACAGTAAATACTAGCTTTCTGAAAAGGTTTTATTAAATGTATGCTAAGCCGGTTCTTTTTAGCAAGACTGCTGATTAAGAACAAGGCTGATGTTGAAGATGCGGCATGGAAAGTAATGATTAAGATGCTTTCAGGAAAGGGTCTTAAAAGAATTGTAATCAGCGAAGTTGACGACATGTTCTCTGATGAGTCAGCCGAACGCTTGCTAAAAGCTGCAAAAATCACTATTGCAACGACAGCAGTAACCACCACTGCTTTAGGAGCCGCTGCAGGCTCAACCATCACCGGTACGGGCGCAGCAATTAATGAAACTTTTAGAAATATTACAGTCGGTGTAATTGGTGCTGCGCTTCTTGGAGGAGCAGCCGTCGCCACAATTACATTATTACCTGAAGCAGAAATTGAACCACCTATGTCTATTGAGCAGGATGTTCCTTTATATTCGACTAATCATGAAAGCAAAAATATTATCGAACCCAGCGTGACAGTTACATATTCAATCATCACAGAAGCAGCCAATACAGACATAAATGCCTTGGGCTCTGACAATACAAATAACGATGTGGCAACACCTGAAACAAATTCCGGACAAGATTACGACAATCCTATTAACCCACTCACATGCGAGATTGTTTCCTCAGCAGGCGAGACCCTTAAGTTCTGGGTTCTCACAAACTCACAAAGCACAGAAATAACCACAGGAATAAATACAACTATCGATATAACTGAGCTCAATCTGGAAAACGGACAGTACCTTATAACATGGAACATGCTTGATGCGCAAAACAATGAGTTTTTCGCATATTGGCAATTTATAATTGAAAAACCCTTATAGTCTGTACCTCTATTGATCGCCACCGTATGGGTGATATATGTCCGAAAACCTTGTGCATGAATCCCTGAAGGCCACTTCGATATCTTTTGTGGCACCGTTTCTGTTTTTGCCTACAATGAGTTTTCCTGTTCCAAGTACCGGTCTCCCCTCTTGCGCTGCCTCTTCTTCAGACATTGAGCGATCAATAAACATTACGACATCGGCGTCTTGCTCGATATTTCCCGATTCTCTAAGATCGGACAGTTGCGGGCGTTTGCCTGTACGACTCTCTACATTTCGAGAGAGCTGACTTAGAGCAAGTATCGGAACATTTAACTCCTTGGCCAAAATCTTCATTCCACGCGAAATGTCTCCAACCGCTATCCACCGATCGTTAAAGCTGTTGCCGCTTGACTGCATGAGCTGTAAATAGTCAATAACAATCAGTCCTTTTTCGACTTTTTGCAGCTGCCTGCGAGCTTTTGCTCTAAGTTCTGTAATGGTAAGGCCGGGCGTATCGTCGATCGAGAAATCCAGCTCGCTTAACGTTGAGCAGGCATTGATAATGCTCTTCCAGTCGGCATCATTTAAGCTTTCGGTTCCGCGCAGTTTAGAGCTGTTTACGCCGGCCTCTGAGCTGAGTATTCTGTGAGTAAGCTGGTTCGCAGGCATCTCAAGAGAGAAAAAAGCCACGCTTGCTCCGCTTCGAGCTGCATTTACTGCTATGTTGAGCGCCAAAGAAGTCTTGCCAACACCGGGTCGTGCTGCCAAAACAATCAAGTCGCCACCACGCATACCGGATAACAGTCGGTCAAGATCACTAAACCCTGTGGGCACTCCGAGTAATTTTGATTTGTTGTTCGCAAGGCTTTCAAGCATTGAAAGTGAATCCACCAACAGGTCATCAATTTTAAGAAATGTCTTTTCAATCCTCTTATTAGTAACCCCAAACAACGATTTTTCTGCTTGCTCAATTGCCGAGTTAATGTCATCGGTATCGCTATATCCAAGCGCTTTGATCTCATCAGCGGATCTTATGAGATCACGTAGTAGCTTCTCACGCTTGATGATCTCGATATGGTGCTCCCAGTTAAAAATTGCATAATCGTTATTGGCCAACTCAACAATGTAGGCTTTGTCGCCAATCTCTTTGAGCTGTCCGCGAGCCTCAAGGCGCTCGGCTAACGATAGGTGGTCAATGGGCACATGTCTCTCGGCCAACTCACACATAGCCGAATATATCTTTTGATGGGCCGGACGATAGAAAGCGTCAGCTTGAAGTCGTGACACCACATCATCAACAATATCTCTGTTGAGAAGCAATGCAGCAAGTACCGAGCGTTCAGCGTCAAGGTTTTGTGGTGGTGTGGGAGTAGAAAATGTAGGCGCTGTGTAGTTCGCAGAAGCCGCTGTAACGTGTGCGTAGTCTTGGTTTACGGGATCTGGGTTTTTGCTGTAAGCCTTATTGGTGCCGGTAGCATCATAAGTCTTTGTTGTGCTGATGCCTTTTTTAACAGTATCGTCTGACATATTTTTAAGCCTCCGGAGCTTTTCTTATCCAAGTGTGTAAACCTAAGCCGGGCAGTGCATGTCAACCGCTCTCTCTTTCAAGCCCGCATCACTCTGTCATTCCCACATCTCTATGTCATTCCCGCGAAGGCGGGAATCTACCTGACACACATTATTATGAATTCCCGCCTACGCAGGAATGACAAACAGTGGTCAATTTTAACGCAGATTCTGTTCTTTTGCTGTGCCAATTTTGTTCAGAGGCTGCCAAGGAGATGTCTCAGTTGTAACTACTAGAGTGTTGCTTGTAGAGGTTGGCTCTGCGATGAAGATGAGTCTTGGTGTCTGATTTTTACGTAAAGAAGACGCAGTGTTGCAGCTTGAAGTATTGAATGGTAAACTACCCAGACGCATTTTCCTGCTTGGGTGTTGCCTTCAGCGCCTGAGCCGCTAAGTCCAGAGGAGGTGAAATATGAAGGCTTATGAATTGCTGTTCTTTATAAACCCCACACTTTCAGAAGAAGAACGTGAGGCTACTCTAAAGAGGATCGACACTACGATCACCTCTCAGAGTGGTGTAATCGACAATGTTGATGAATGGGGCAAGAAAAGGCTTGCCTTTGAAGTTGACAAGTTGACCGATGGTGATTACGTATTGATTGACTTTCACTCAGATCCATCTTCAATTGCTGAAATCGATCGTGTTTTGCGCATCACTGATGCTGTTAAGCGTTTTATGATCGTCAGCCGCACAGATCGTAACTAAGCATAAAGTCTTGATCCATCTGGGGCTTTGCTCAAATGAGCATATAGGGAACTGGATGCACGACTAGAATAGGGGTTAGCATGAGTATCAATAAAGTATTAATAAGTGGAAACTTGACTCGTGATCCTGAACTACGGGCAACCGCTTCAGGCATGCCGGTCTTGGGTCTCGGAGTAGCAGTAAATGACCGTCGCAAAAACCAAAGCACAGGTGAATGGGAAGATTTTCCAAATTTCATTGACTGCACAATGTTTGGCGCTCGCGCAGAAAGTGTATCTAACTTTCTTTCAAAAGGCTCAAAAGTGGCCATTGAAGGCAAACTGCGTTGGAGCCAATGGGAACGAGACGGACAAAAACGTTCAAAGATCGAAGTTATTATCGATGAGATAGAGTTTCTTTCTTCACGTGATGGTTCGAGCCATGTGCCTCAAATAAGGGAAACTGAAATTCCCGAGGCTCCGGCGATCACGGTCTATGACGAGGATATTCCATTTTAGATTGCCAAAGAACCGGTAGTCTTTGAACTACCAGGTAGATCTGTAAGCCTTAAATGCTGCTGATAAATATATTGGGCATTTTGCATTTGAGATTAAGGATCAGATTATTTAAGGAGAGTATTGTGGCTGAGTATGTACGCCAACCTCGAAAAAAGTACTGTCAGTTCTGCAAAGAGAACTCAGACTTTATCGACTACAAAGATGTTGCGCTGATGCGCAAATATATGACTGACCGCGGCAAGATTAAGCCGCGCAGAGTTACCGGTACTTGCACACAGCACCAACATGAACTTGCAGTTGCCATCAAACGTGCGCGCGAGATGGCTCTGGTTCCATATGCGGTTCCTGTTGTAAGCGGTCGTATTGACCGCAGGAGCCGTGGTTAGGAGGCCATGAAGTGAAAGTAATTCTATTAGAAGAGCTTAAAGGTCGTGGTGGTGAAGGTGATGTTATCGAAGTTGCAACAGGTTATGCTGTGAACTTTTTGTTCCCCAAAAAGATTGCCATCATGGCAACAAAAGGAAACCTGAAACAACTTGAACTTCGCCGTCACAACATTGCCAAGCGTGAGGCAGATCGCCTTGACGGTGCCGATAAGTTGATGGCTTCCCTAGAAGGAAAGACCATAAAAATTGGTGCTAAAGTTGGTGAAGAAGGACAACTGTTTGGTTCGATCACACCTGTTCAGATCGCTGAAGCTATCGCCGAGAACTTTAACACCGAAGTGGATCGCAGAAAGATCGACATTCACGGTCTTATCAAAACTGCCGGTCAGCACGAAGTGACTATCAGCATTTATCGTGATGTAAAGGCCACCTTGATCGTTGACGTTGTTGATGAGAAGGCATTAAATCAGACACCAGAGAGCGAAGAAGTAGTCGCTGAAGTTACCGAAGAAGCAGAGATCGTTGTTGCTGAGATTACCTCAGAGGCTTCTGAAGAAACAGCGGCTGAAGCTGCTTTGGCTGAAGAGTCAACAGAAGCCGGCGACGCAACTGATGAGGCTGTAAAAGAAGACGATGCAGAGCCTCTATCTGAAGAAAAATAGCCATACCAATAAAGCTATGCCGGCGATTATGACAAAAAGTCCAATCCAAGAGGCAACAAGACAACCCTTGTTGCCTCTGTTGGCAGCATCAATTAAGCGATCTGTCGTCGTTCTGCGCCTTCGGTAAAAGACTTCTCCCTTATCAAGCTTGGGCCAAGGCTCTTCTTTGATCAAATACCACTGCCCCTTACTTTCGATAATTTTCGTAAATTGCTCTTGATCTAACTCCAGCTTTAAATACGAACGGTGGGCAATTCTGTCCACAGTGTTTTTAATGAAGGCTGTAAGTGCACTTGTTATCTCCTCGCCCAACTCCGAATCGTAACAAAAACACACTGCTGTTCCTTTGATCGATTTTTCTTGAGCACTATATGTTGAATACGCTAAATAGCAATGTACACCCCACCCTTTTTGTAACGCTCTTTCTAGCTCTTCGTCCTCAAATTGAGTCACGCAGCGATCATCATATGAAAAAAATCCCAGCCCCTCTTCTGTTTGCTTAAGCGCCAGCTCAGTTCCTATAACACCGTCTGAGGTACCAAGAAATTGTTCACCTGCTTTACCTTGTGGCAAAAACTCTAAATACTTTGATAAATAGACATCCTTGACGCTTGGATATCTAGCCATACGCCTGCTTTGAGTTTCCTTGACCGTTTTTAGGTGATCACCCAAAGGATCCTTAAAACGATCATTAATTTGTGAGTTTTTTGTATTCATGTTGCAATTATATAACAAGCATTGGACTTAACTTGACATTAGGTATGATGTCTCTGTTAGACTATTACAATCTTTAAGGAGATAAGCAAAGGAGGGTGGAGATGGCAAAGAGGCCACTGCCCACAGGCGAAGAGCCGCCAAAAGGGTACGAATCCCTTTTAGAGGTTAAGAGCTCAACTGATGAGAAACATATAAATTGTGTTTTTATCAGCCAATTAGCAGCTATAGAGTTATCAGAAATTAATGCTATGCGTCAGCTAGCTTTTTCTAACGTAAAGAACTTAACAGGCTTAACTAATACTTTTGTCTCTTTTGAGCATGAGGTTAATTTGTTGCCCGGAAAAGAAATGACCGATAAGCTGCTTTTCAGGGCTTACAAAGGCAATACTTTGATAGGTTATGCCCTTGTGGTAATCGGTTGGCCTGATCGTGGCGAGTGGGTAATTCAGCATTTGGTTATCAACCCCAACTTCCGCCTTCAAGGTGTAGGATCCAGCATAGTAAGTAAAATTGAGGATTTTGCCTTGAGGTCTGAAGTAGACTCAGACAGAATCTTTGCTATTCCTTTAGAAGAAAAGGGCGCGATTTTTTGGCAAGGCATTGGTTACAAAGTTGAAAGCTCTCGCCAGTTCATCAAGATCGAAGACCTCGATCATGAACTGATCGTATATCGTAAAGAACTATAGACAAGCACAACAAACAAGCCTGCGTTTAGGTCATTTGGCTAGGGAAGCACCGATTTAATGNNCGTCAGATTCTGCTCAGTTTGCTTCAGATTTGTTTGAGCGGACAGCGGCACTACCTGGCGTAATGTCGTTGTCTGCTCAGACATAGCTGGGGCAAACTGTGCTGAAGATGACAGGCAATGATTAAATCGGTGCTTCCCTAGCACTCAGGATAACTGTCAAGATTGTTTTACGCTGTCCAAATATTCTGTCGCATAATGACTGGCGAGGTGTCCTTGACCAACAGCTTTGGCTATTTGGTCAGGCTTGCCAAGACAGTCACCTGCAGCAAAAACTCCCGGAATCTTTGTTTGCATTTTTTCGTCGATCACAATGTGGTCATCTTTTACCTCTAAGCCGGCGATGAGCATGCTTGGGGCAATACTGGGGCGTAGAATGAAGACACCTGCACAAAAGACAGACTCTGTTTCATTAGACTCTGAGTTGGTAAAAACAAGCTCTGTGACACCCATCATATCGCCTTTTATCTCAACAGCTTTTCCGATCATCACATTTATGTCTTTGTTTAATCCTTCTGCCGGCTTGGGTGAAATATATGTAACGCTGCTGGCAATTTCACTAAGAAAATTCGCCTCTTTTGGAGCTTCCGTACTCAGCCCGACAACAACTACATCTGTGTTTTTATAAAACATCCCATCACATGTTGCGCAGTGGCTAACACCTCGGCCAATGAAATCGCTCTCCCCTTCTATTGGCTTAACCGCATTTTTGCCTACAGCCAAGATGACCGCCTGAGCTTCAAATGCATCTTTGTTTGTTGAGATCGAGAAATACTTTCCTGTTGGCGCAATCGTTGTAACTCGCTCAAAAACAAAGTTAACGCCCATATCTTTGGCCTGACCTACCATTTCTTCTAAAAGCGCGCTACCGCTGATGTTTGGCATGCCCGGATAATTGCTGATCTTATGCGCTTTTGCCAACAGACTTTCACTGGGTTTATTGGAGATGATCAAGACTTCTTTATTCCTATTACGCGCTGTTATCGCCGCTGATAACCCTGCCGGTCCTGCACCGATTACTGCCAAATCATACATTGTTTTCTCCTTGCCTTGTTTTGCTGTTTAGAGCTGATGCTTGCAGCGCTTTCACCTATCTCAATACGTTTTTATTCCTACTCAGCGAATAGTCCAAAAGTAGCCTATAGAGCTCTCCCGTAGTTAATCCAAAATGCTGTGCCGCTTCAGGTACAAGTGATGTTCCGGTCATTCCGGGAACCGTATTGGTTTCAATAAGCCACGGTGTTCCGTCTTCTGAGATGATCATATCTGTCCGCGACAGACCGGCACATCTAAGTATTTCATGAGCTTTCTTAGCCGCTTGCAAGCAAGCTTGAGTTTCAAAGTCTGAAATCCTTGCCGGTATGATGTGGGTCGAGCCTCCCTTGGCGTACTTTGCCTCGTAGTCGTAAAACTCGCTGTTAGCAATAATCTCAATAACCGGCAAAGCGATAAGCTCCTCGCCATCATTTCCTAACACTGCGACTGTAACTTCAATGCCTTGAATGAACTCTTCGATCATCAACACTTCGCTGACTGCAAAACCGCTCTCCAAAGCCGCCACAAGCTCCTCAACGGTCTTAGGAATTGATACTCCAAGAGAAGACCCGTCACAAACAGGTTTGACCACACAGGGCAGTCCGATCTCTTCTATAAACCCATCGATGTCTGTTTTAGATAACTTCTGAGTTTTAAATATGGTGAGGAACTTGGCGGTCTTTAAGCCATGCAAATCATATAAGACCTTGCTGATCTCTTTATCCATAGATATAGCGCTGCCCTCAACACCGCTATGTGTGTAGGAAATGTCCAGCGTTTCTAAAAATCCTTGGATGTTGCCATCTTCACCGCCCGGACCGTGTAAGGCTATAAAAACTACATCCGGTTTATTGGTTAACAGCTCCTTAATAAAAGACTTGTCTTTGGTGTCTAACAGCACGACTTCAAAACCCTCGGCTTTTAAAACATCCGAAACGTTTCTCCCGCTGGCTAATGAGATTTCTCTCTCTCCGCTTGTTCCGCCATACAAGACAGAAATGTTTTTTATCTTGCCTGAGACAAGAGCTGCGGTCTCTTTTAACTCTGCTAGCTTGCTGCTTATTATGGACTCCATTTACCCTCTTTTACTCTAGGCTAATACTTAAGTACAACCGGACAGTGAGCTTTAGCTTATGCTGCCTTCATTGCTCGACAAGTTAATCTCCCTATCCATCATACCTTGCGTCCATGTAAGCGCAAACGCGCTCCAGCAGCACAGAATAATTATAGCTATAACTATGATGACGATTGTTGAGGTCTTTTTCACGCCTTGCACTCCAAAATCATGCCCAGCGTTAAAAACGCCGCCTGAAGCACTGCTTATACTGTATCGATTGTAAACGAGACTTTCTTTTATGAGTTATGCTTATAGACAGTTATAACCTAGTTGTTACTTTGGTTGGCATAAAGAATTGTGAATTGAGCCGCTTGTGTTGTTAAAAAGACCACATGCGTTAAGATAGTATAAATCCTGCAAAAATTATTATTAAAGGAACACTAATGTCTAAAATCATTGGCATAAAAAGATATAGCATTTCCGGTCTTGAGGCTTTACTAAAAAGCTGGGGTGAGCCAAAGTATCGAGCAAAGCAGCTCTTTAAGTGGATATATAACAAGCAAGTTGATGACTATTGCTCAATGACCGATCTGCCGAAGTCTCTCCAAGCCCGCCTGGCGGCTTCAGAGCCGCTTGTAAGCCCTAAAGTTCTAAAGGTGTCCAATAGCTCGGATGGCTCTTCAAAGTATCTTCTGGGGCTTTCTGATGGTTTGTGCGTGGAAGCCGTAGCTATCCCGGACAACAATCGTCTCACTGTGTGCTTTTCAACGCAAGTCGGTTGCGCTATGGGTTGTGCGTTTTGTGCAACCGGAACCCAAGGATTGACACGTTCCTTGTGGCCGGGAGAAATTGTAGACCAACTTATTGTTATCTCTAAGCATCTTAATAGCAGAGTTACAAATGCTGTCGCTATGGGTGAAGGTGAGCCTTTTGCTAATTACGAAAACGTTTTAGACGCCCTAAGAATCATGAATAATTCAGATGGGCTTGGCATAGGAGCTCGACACATCACTGTTTCTACTTGTGGCTTGGTTAAACCTATTGCTAAGTTTTCTAAAGAAGCTGAACAATTTACTCTTGCTGTCTCTTTGCACTCTGCAAATGAATCAACGCGCGGTAAACTGATGCCGATTTTTGCCGGGCAAAGTCTTGATGAGCTAAGAAATGCTCTTATAGACTATGCAAATGTATCCGGTAGACGTCCATCACTTGAAGTAACTTTAATGAAGGGTGTAAACGATACTGATCTTGAAGTTGACGCTTTGGTTCATTTTGCTCGTGGTTTACTGTGCCACATTAACCTTATTACGTTTAATCCTCCCAATAATGCGTCGAAGCATATTTTTCCCGACAAAGACTCAAGGTTGTTTATTCCCACTGATGCAAGGAGGAGTAAACAGATTGCCGGTATTTTAAGTAGAGCAGGGATTGAGTGTTCTATACGTCGCTCACGGGGTCAAGATATTGATGCAGCTTGTGGTCAACTTAAAGCTTCGATGAATATGTGAAGGGGGCGAGAGCGACCCCCTAGGCCGCCCCCGCCCCCTTACGCCCTTGGGAGAGGGAGGTGATATCTATAAGATATCAACACAAACAATATTACATGACAGCAAGAAGTTTTGGAAGCATATTACTTTAGCTGTTCGTGCCGCTAAACAGCACTTGCTTTTTTTAGAAGTTTATGCTAGTGAATTAGCTTTCTTTATTACGTACAAACTCGCTCGCTCTAATTTCAGCATCATTCCATGCGTTATCATAACTTTCTGCGAGAAGAGCTTTTTGATCCTGTTCATTATTGCTTAAAGATTTAGCAGTATTAATTTCACTCTTTATTCTGTTTACTTTCTCTGTCACAAACTGGACTTGAGTGACTACGTTTCTACTGGCTTCAAGTAGACTGCTCGCTTGTAATTCAACTTCACGCTTTAGCCTATCGTTTTTAGTAATTAAAATAGTTGCCACAATAGAAAAGAAAGCTAGTCCACCTATAAAAGAAAGTATTTTTACTTTATTGCTTTTCATTAGTCCTGCTCAATCTTTTCTAAAGATGTAGATATATTGTTGAAAATTCTTTCTAATTCTTCTTCGTCCTTAAACTCTATTTCTATTCTGTTCTTACCTCTCACACTTTTTACTTTGACATTTGTCTCAAGTTGCTGTCTTAGTTTTCTGGCTACTATCTTAAAGGATCTTGGTGATGGGGGGCGTTTAGCCCGCTCTATGCCATGAGTTCCGTATAATCTTGAAAATGCTTCTGCTTCTCTTACCGAAAGCTTCTCTTCAACTATCTTCTTTCCTAGCTTGATTCTCCCCTCTTCGTCCGGTACGGCAAGTATTGCTCTTCCGTGGCCTGAGGTTAAGAGTCCATCAAACATTAGCTCTTGTATTTCTTCCGGTAGACTTAACAACCTCAGAGCATTTGAGATAGTTGCTTGGTTTTTAGAAACTGCTTCAGCAACTTCTTTTTGCTTACACTTCTTTAAGTCAATCAGTCTCTGATAGCCGCGCGCCTCTTCAATCGCATTCAGATTATCTCTCTGGAGATTTTCTACGAGAGCGATCTCTTGTGTTTCAATGTCATTAGCAATAATAACTTTTGCTGCTATCGTTTTATAGCCAAGCTTTTTACACGCCTGCCAACGTCGCTCCCCTGCAATGATCTGATAGTCTTTTCCTTCAGGACGTACCAGAATTGGCTGGAGAAGACCATCTTTTTCTATTGAGCTCATCAGCTCAGAAAGCTTTTCTTCAGAGAAATCTGTTCTGGGTTGATTTGGGTTTGGAACAATCTGGTTTATTTTAATCTCAGTAAAGTCTGTACTAGCACCAGACTCTGCTTCTGCACTGGCTATCAATGAGCCTAAGCCCTTGCCAAGCCCACTCTTTCCTTTGCTTGTCTTTTCAGCCACGAGCAATCACTTCCTTTGCTAAGGCACGATAAGAATCCGCACCTTTCCCTTTTGGGTTGTACTCAATTATTGTCTGCCCAAAACTTGGGGCTTCTGCTAACTTAACTGTCCTCGGAATAACTGTTTTAAATACCTTTTCTTTAAAGAACTTGTTTATTTCATCAGATACTTGATTTGCTAGAGATGTTCTTGGATCATACATAGTTAGAAGAACACCTTGTATCTCCAGGTCTCGATTTAGCCTCATTTTGACAAGCTTTATTGTATCAAGAAGTTTTGACAATCCTTCGAGTGCATAGAATTCACTTTGGATAGGAATGATTAATTTGTCAGTTGCAGTAAGTGCGTTTATTGTTAGAAGACCTAACGAAGGAGGACAGTCTATCAACACAAAGTCATATATTCCTCTTGTTGGCTCCAACGTGTCCTTAAGTCTTGTTTCTCTTGATATTACTACTGCCAGTTCCGGCTCTGCTCCGGCAAGATCAATNNTATAAGCTCTGCTGCCGGAGTTTCATTCATAAGTCCATCATAGACACTCTTGGTATCGTTGCTCTTCTCTATACCAAAACCACTGGTAGCATTTCCTTGTGGATCAAGATCGACCACTAAGACTTTCTTTCCACGCTCGCCTAATGCAGCTCCCAAATTAACTGCTGTTGTTGATTTTCCTACTCCACCTTTTTGATTTATAATTGCTAAAATCACGGTATTCTTCGGTTTACTATTGTTTGTTGCCACACTACCTCCTTTTACTATAAAGAAAGTATAGCTGTTATTTGATGATTTTAAATTACTAAAATGAAGAATCTTTTGACAAATTTAAGTTAAGTGGTACTTTTATTAAGCTGAAAATCCAGCATTGTGTTTATGTTCGTAATTAAACTTATTTCACGTGAAATATTTTTAATCCTTTTAATCATGGTTTTATCCTCTACCTGTACTCAAGGTTAATGTATAGATCGATTATTTAACAACCGCACTGCGTCAAAGTGATTTTTTAGAATAGTGTTAATTGATTGCTTGTGCTGTTGCGTTCCACATGATCCGATATTTCTTTTTTAAGCAAATGAACTACCAGACGCAATACTTACACTAATTAGAGTCCTCTGTGATAAAACCTAGTGGAGTGCATATTAAATGCTAGTGCATCAGATTTTGTATAGCTTTTTACAGGATCTGTTTGAGTAGGCGATAGCGCTTTCTGTCATAATACAGCTGTCTGTCCTATCTTAACTAGTGAAATTTGCGCAGAAGCTGGCGTGGAATGATTAAATAGGTGCTTCCGTAACACAATAATTCATTAACTAACAAATCTGCGCTTTATTGTACTTTCTCCTACAATAGAGGCTTTTTTTGTGCCATACCAACACGCCTTGGCAACGATATTAAGGGGTCTCCTGTTTTCTCAAATACAACTAATGTTCTACTACTTACTCCATCAGACAGAGTTATTGGTTTTACTTCAGTTATCGATAGTCCTAAGGTCTCTTGTAGTTTTTTAGCACTATCTGTCTCATCTTTAGGTAGATTACCTTTATATGCAATCAAAGTTCCGCTTTTTGTAAGTAGGGGAGAGGCCAGCTCCATGACAACAGGTAAGGTGCTTAAGGCTCTTGCAGTAACTACCGAAAATGAGTTATTACTTTCAACAGCTAACTCTTCGGCTCTTTTACTGATTGTATTAATCTGCTTTTCAAGTGAACTGTTTTTTATAAATTCGTTAAGCACCTGTATCTTCTTTGTTCTGGCTTCTACTAACGATGTTTCCCTACAACTAGCTATAGATAGAGGTATTCCTGGAAATCCGCCACCACTTCCTATGTCTACAAGCTTGCCCTCAATTGCTTTGTTTACAAACCTTAGTCCGGTCAGAGAGTCTTCAATATGAAGAACTTCTGCCGCCGCAACATCAGTAATGCTTGTTAAGTTGATTTTTGTATTCCAAAAAAGAATATGACTCAAGTGATTTTCTATAAGTTCAACTTGATAATCACTTAAGTCACATTCTAAGACTCTATTTAATTTATCTCTAAGTGTTTCTTTCTTCATCTGCTATCTCCTGACAAGATTTCTTTACACGAGGATTATTGTCAAACAATAGCATTACTGTCAACTATACTTACTAAGAATTGCTATTTACTTCCTTAAACAGGTTTTATTACTACATATCTATTTGGCTCTATACCTTCAGAAGATGTCATAACTCTTCTGTCTTCTCTCAGGGCTATATGAATTATTCTTCTCTCATAAGGGTTCATAGGCCTTAGACTAACCTCATGCTTTTGCCTTATAGCTCTGGCAGCAGAAGACTTTGCAACACTAACAATCTTTTGCTTGCGTCTTTGTTTATATCCTTCTATGTCAATCACCACAGGATATCTAAAACCAAGCTTCTTGCTTACCATCGCTGATACTAGGAACTGTAACGAATCCAAAGTCTTTCCATGTCTGCCAATTAGAACAGCAAGATTATCTCCTACTATATCTAGAATAAGCTCTCCGTCTTCACCTTCGTATTCATCTATCTCTGCTTCGTCTGCACCAAAATATCCTAAAACAGATCTTAGCGCTTCTATTGTGGTGTCAGCCACTAAATCCAGTTCTTCTTCAGTTAACTTACTTTCAGCTTTATTAAAGCTTTTATCATCTTCTGAATATATGTCTTCTTCATTGTCATCAGACGTATTAAGCTCTGTGTCTTCATCTAGCTCATCAGCTTCATCATCATTATGGTTGTCAGTGCTTTCTCTTTCAAAAGCAGTTTTATAGACTCTAACGATTGCTTCTGTCTTACCGCTGAATATTTT
>DBCW01000172.1:0-2597 GCA_002293265.1 Eggerthellales bacterium UBA948 | reverse complement strand
ACTTCATTTTCCATGCTGGCTCCTTCTTACTATCTTTTAAAGTGCTTTCCTCTGCTACTTAGATTTTTTTGGTCTACTCTTTTTGGTTTTTCTCACAACTTCCACTTTTACAGGTGTTACTTCAACAACTTCTGCTGCTGCTTTAGCGTCTTTTGCCTCAAGCATTTTTCTTGATCCAATTTGCTGAGCCACACCTATCAAAGAAGTGGCGTCCCAATATAAGAGAACACCTGCCGGCATTGTCCATCCAAACCAAAGCATGATGGCGGACATTACACCAAACATTATTAGTTGATTACGATCTCTTTGTTTGCTCATAAGTATAGGCACCAACATAGAAACTGAGAATAAAAGTAGCAATATTATATGTGGTAGTGCTGTTGCTATACCATGTTCAGCAAATACTGTACCCGGTGTGTCTGAAAGATTTGAAATAATCCCATAAAACTTTGCCGGTAGTGCTGTTGCTAAGTCCAGCCCGGATGCTTCAATATACTTTTGGAGATCTCTTAGTACCCAAAAAAGCGCTATTGCAATTGGCATTTGAAGAAGCATTGGTAGACATCCGGCAAGAGGATTAAACTTAGCCTCTTGATAGACTTTCATCATTTCTTCATTCATCCTGGTAGGATCACCTGCATACTTTGCTCTAATCTCATTGATTAAAGGTTGCATTTTTTGCATTTTATAGGATGATTGAAATTGTTTTCTGGTTATTGGATATATTATTATACGAAAAAGTACTGTTATTAGCAGAATTGCAAGACCCCAGTCGTGGCTGAAGCTATAAAACCACTTAATTACCTCAAATATGCCTTGTAGAAATGCATCCCACACAAAAGCCTCCTGTCATCTGTGCTTATGGCACAGGATCATAACCACCCGGATGCCAAGGGTGACACCGGGAAATTCTTTTTACACTCATCCATCCGCCTTTTATAAAACCATACTTCTTTACGGCAGTGTATGCATATTCCGAACATGTAGGAATATAGCGGCAAGACGGAGGAAATAAGGGTGATAATACACGTCTGTATATGGTAATACATAAGAGCAATATTTTCTTAGGGATTTCAATTATGAATTTAAGTATTCTGCCCAGCGTCTTCATAATTATCTGCTTTTATTTACTTTTTATTAAAGCTTCTTTTATGGTCTCGCTCTTTACTTTGACCATATCTTTTATAACACTGTCATAGCATGTATCTAATATTTGCGTTTTTGCTATTAAAACAACATTTTTACCCGACCAAGGAGCACCTGCTTCTTTGGCAGCTTCTCTCATTATCCTTTTTGCCCTATTTCTTTTTGGCGCGCTTCCAAGTTTTTTACCGGCAATAAATGCAACGCGGCCATCTTGACCGCGTTTGTCATTTACATTTGCAATTAAGGCTACCAGGTGTCCTGTGTTGATCCTTCGCGCTGTATTAAACATTAAGGATATCTCAATAGTGGACTTGATGGTGTTCTTCACACCGTTCACGCCATCTCTTTAATCTATCTAAACGCAAAGACGCTTACGTTGCTTTGCGCGACGTGAAGCAAGTACTGCACGACCACCCTTAGTCGCCATACGTGAACGAAATCCATGACACTTCGCACGTTTGCGGTTATTTGGTTGGTAAGTTCTTTTCATAGCTGCTCATCCTTCTATTTTGCCCTGACTGGACAGAGCTTGATAGTATAAAGTTTGACCTAAGCTCTGTCAAACAGAATCGTTTTTATTCTTTTCACTTTTTCACTTTTCAATTAGTTTCCGTAAAAGTGTTGAAATTTCACGAAAATGTTGAATTCTTTTCCACACCCTGTGGAAAATGTTGAAAACCTATAAAACAGCCAATTTGTCCTGTGGAAAACGCCCTTTTTCCGTTATAATCCTCATCTTGACAAGCGATAAAAAAGGGTTAACGTAGCATTGTTATCAATTGTTTATCGATGATGTTTTTGCTGTTTAACAGCACATTTTGGACGTTCCTTGAAAAGAGAATCTGTATTTTTCTGTATAGAAAATTGGAGTTTGTTGCGTTTTACGTGTTATAAAAGAAATTTCATTAATACTAGCTGTATTTTCTTTATTTTTTTGGGCTGATGAACATGTTTTCATGTTTCATTTCATGTTTTTCACATATTTCACTGTTTTTCCACAGAATGTTGAAAAGCTTTTTTGTTTATGAAAACTACCTGCTTAAACGGTGTATCTGTTTTCATTCTGAGATATAAAGTTTCAGGCTACGGCCTCTTTCAGCGAAAACTGTTTGGTTTTTTAGTGAGTTTTTCCACATTTTTCATTTTTGCTTTGTGGAAAACTTTCTATTTTTCTTATTTTTCATTATTTTTACAAGAAATAAAACAAATCTTTACAAGAGAGGAGGAATCATATTGCCTGACTTAAATCACCACAGTGTCTCGGCACAAACTTATATTAATAACTTACACCCTGAACAAACAGCAATAGGTAATGAAGAGCGATTTTTGGAAAACAATCCATACGCATATATAAGTACGCGTGCGCGCGTTGCAATATATGATGATCTTCTTTCTACTCCTCGTGTTGCAGATATCGAGCCGGCACCGATTATGGAGTTTATCGAAAGCAT
>DBCW01000065.1 GCA_002293265.1 Eggerthellales bacterium UBA948 | reverse complement strand
CAGTCTCATTAGCCGACTTGCGTGTGCTTATAGCTTGGTTTGTCTCGTTTAAAGTCCGCTGAGTGGCTTCTGTGGTCGTCTTTTCCTGCGTCAATGCGTCTAAATCAAGAGGCTTTGAATCGACAAGTTGAGCAGTCAATGTATGTATCTCTATCGCCGTAGCGGCCGCCTTTGCCTTCGCCGTATCAAATACGTTCTGCGCGGCTTGTAGGGCGTCCTCATAGGTTTTTTGTCTGCTCCTGAGAGAGACGGCTTCTGCTTTAGCGTCAGCTTCACTCTTGAATTTAAGTTCCGCTGAGCGCTCATCTCTCGTCTTGCCGTCGGCTTCTATTTGCGTCGTCAGCGCGACAATCTGCTCTTTAGCTTGTCCTAATCCATCGGTAGCCGTGGCGATGCCCTTTTCAATGGAAGGGATGGATTCATCAAGCGTTTTTTTACGCGTCGCTCTTTTTTTCTGCTCAGCGAGTGCCGCTGCAATTTCGGATTTTTCAGTTTTGATTGCTGTTAGCGCCGCGCCTAAAGCTGTAGTAATATCATCAAAAGCCACCACACTTAACAGCGCGGTCGCCGCTGTTGATATTTCCTCTCGCTTTGTGTCGCTTTGACCTTTAAGGCTACTCGAATGATTACTTGCAGTCGTCGTTTCAGCTTCAGCGGTCTCGGCGGTTTTCTTAGCTTCATCAAGCACACTTTTTATTGGAGCTTCGCCGGACAATGACGCCGGAGTGGGATGCTCGGTTGAGCCACAAACAGGGCAAGGTTGACCGTCCTGTAATTCAGTCGCTAATATCCCAGCCTGCCCATCAAGGTAAGCCTTGTTCAAGGCTTCATATTCGCAACGCTTAGTACTTGAAATTACAGATTTTGCAACGTAATCAGCCTGTGCTGCTTTATACTTGGAAAGTAGCCTGTTATAGTCTGTAAGAGAGGTATTCAGCGCATCAAGGCCGGTCTGCCTTGCGTTCAAAGCATCCTGTTTTCCGCACAGACTTTCGGTTATTACCTCCGTATCCGACAATGCCTTCAATTCCGCTTTCGCTGATTCAAGAGCGACTGCACCATCGGTTTGACTCTTTTCTAAATCTACAACTTTTTGCTCCTCAACCGCCAGCTTTTCCTCGTATGTTTTAATTAAGTCAAGGATGGTTTGCAGTTCCTGATACTTCGGTAGCGACCTCTCTATTTCTGTGATTTGCGATTTCATGGCTTCATATTCAGGCAATTTCGCTTTCTCCGCGTTCAAAGCCCTCTCTGCTTCATTACAAGCCGTAACCTCTGTGGGAAGACGTTCCTCGGCAGCTTTCAAAGAGTCGCGTGCTTTCTTGTCCTGCTCTGCCTGACCGACTCTTTGATTTATTTCAGCAAGTTTATCGACAATAAATGTCGATGATTCCCTGTTAGCGGTAAAGGCAGTATCGTCGGCCAATATAATCTGTTTCAGCCATTCGATAACTTCGTCGGGCGAAAGCAGCCTTAATTTGGCATCGGACAGTTTTTGTATGGCTTCATGGTCGTTTACGTCAACCTTGATGTTTCCGAGGTTGTACTCGTAACCACGCCACTGGTCTTTTATTTCAGAAGCCTGCTTATTTGCGTCGCTCTTAACGCGATCTTGGAATAGCTTATACCCATCCGTATAGAATACTTTGCGGAAAATACTAATTCGCTCCTCGGTTGTGGCATGTAGGACTTTCGAGAATGCACCCTGCGCTATCATAGCAATCTTTACAAATTGCTCACGGTCAATACCGAGTATCTCCTCGACTTTTGCAGTTACGTCCTTCGGTTTGGTCACGATAAGACCACCTGGCATATGTAGTTCTGCATCGGCTTTTTCTTCTGTTGTGCCTTCACCGCGTTGCTTTGTACGGATATAAGCAGGGTTACGTTTGACATTATAGACCTTGTCATGATACTGGAAAGAAAACTCGACATATGTCGCTTCCTTTGCATCCGCATACTTGCTACGAAGCATTTCCGCTTTTCTATTATCACCGCTCGTCTCTCCATAGAGAGCGAAGGTTATGGCATCAAAAATCGTCGTTTTCCCTGCGCCGGTGTCTCCAGTAATAAGGTAAAGCCCCTCATTACCTAGTCTTTCAAAGTCCACATCGTGTTTTCCGGCGTAACAGCCGAAGGCTGACATTGTAAGCTTCAACGGTTTCATGAGTGCGCAACCTCCCGCCAGATTTCATTGAACAAATTTTCTATATACTCCGACTGCTTGTCGTCCATCGGTCGTCCATTTTGCTTTTCAAACAGCTCTGCGAAAAGCTGAGACGGTTCTCTCTTATTGGCATGCACCGTTGTCTCAAAAGAAGTGCTTGCTTGTGTGCGTTTATTGTCGTATTCCAAACGCATAATGTTCGGATAGATATTTCGTAGTTTTGCCATTGCGTCAGGCTCATCCTGTTCATCGGTCAGTACGATGCGGACATAATCGTCCGTGTTAGTGTCGCGGTAGCTGTTGCGATTCATTACCTCGCTATACGTTCCCCGAACTTCCCGCATATCACGGAAAGGAATGAGCGGTAATTCGGCAATTTCAACTTTGCCCTTGCTACCCATAGCGACAACCGTCACCGATTTTGTGTGGTCTGCTTCTGAAAATGAATACTTGAGCGGGGTTCCGCTATATCTCATGGTATCGCGCCCCATTTTTTGCGGTCGGTGAAGATGTCCCAAAGCAACGTAATCAAAATTATCAAAAAGCGAACCATCCACATTTTCTGAACCTCCAACAGAAATTTCTTCAGATTCGCTTGCGATTGCGCCAGTTATGAACTGATGGGTTATCAGTACGTTTCTTTTCGAAGCATCAAGATTAGCGCCACTCAAAGCGGCGGCAAGGGCATCTGAGTAAGTGGCAATATCTTTGTCAGCAAAACATCTGCGAACAACGGACGGTCTTAAATACGGCAACATCCATATATGGAGATCGCCATGCTCATCGGATAGCGTCACGGGTTTCATTTTGCCATTATACGATTGTACGATATGTACATTACTGTTCTTAAACAGTTCCGCGCCGAAACGCAACGCGCTCCGCATTGTCGTGGTTGCCTGAGATAATAAAAACAGCAACCCCCAGCTCATTGAGCCATACAAGAAATCTATCCAACAGTTGCACTGCTTCCACAATAGGCATAGACTTGTCATAGACATCGCCTGCAATAAGGACGGCATCAGGCTTATGCTCTTTAGCAAGCATGACAATTTTTTGTAAAATGTCACCTTGGTCTTCCAACATGGAAAACTCGTTGACGCGCTTTCCAAGGTGCAAGTCGGATATATGAAAGAATTTCATGCAACGGCTCCTTTACTGTTTGATGGATTAATCCAACTTTTGTTGAATATGTGTTTGTTTCGCC
This sequence comes from Eggerthellales bacterium UBA948, assembly GCA_002293265.1. GTDB lineage: Bacteria > Actinomycetota > Coriobacteriia > Coriobacteriales > UBA8131 > UBA8131. The sequence goes on along the minus strand of DBCW01000065.1, from coordinate 4,422 downwards.
AAGTAGGTAAAACTTGAATTAAGGCGAATGCCATCGTGTGGAATAAGACGATACCGCCACGGCTTGCCGCCGTTTTCCGCATTGAACTTGGTCGCTGCGCGGCAATATTCTTCTGCGGCTTCCTTCTTTTCCAGCACGTCTGCATCTTCTAAATTGCGGCTGGATTTTGGTTCGCACATATAAATGGCATCGACAGTCTCAACGATAAAATCTGGCTCATACTTACTTGCACCGCCGCGCCCCCAGTAGATGTTGAACTGGCGTGGCGCAGGACGCAGCCAACGCAGGACGGCATCATCGTTCTCAAGAACAATAGCGAAAGTGCGCTCGGTATCGCTATCAAACTTGTACAACGTATGCCCCGCCTTCCTGAAACCACTGAATATCTTGGATTTCACGTCCGATGGCTGAAGTGGGGTGCGCAAATCGTAAATTTCATCCGTCTTAAACTTGCCACCGAAACTCGGCTCGATACGGCTAAACGGGCGCATATTGGCCGCCTTGTAGCTTACCTCTTCTTTGTAAAAATGCTCATTCATCTGCGCGTAGATGATTTCAGCAATGGTACGCTGCCTGTCGCGCATTACCTTTTCCGTTTCATCTTTGTTCAGGTACGATAAAAAGTGCTGTTTAACGTCGGAAATTAGGGAATATATTAGGTCGGAGCAGCTTGCGTAGTCCACATTGTCGTGGTCGATAATATGACGGACTATCTCGTTTTCTACGGTATCAACCTTTGCAAAGGCTACCGTCCCTGTTTCCAAGGTGAACGTCTTGCCGCCCTCTTGCAGTTCCGTTCCTAATAACGTGTCATCTGACGGATGCCAGTGCATACGGCTCGTATCAAGCGTAAAGTCGTAAAAGCCGCGCTTGACCTCAGTATGGGGCTGAACAACAGACTGCGGAATTGGGATGACATTCTCTGTGAGCGCTTGGGCGCAGGTTTCTATAGCCGCAGCAACAACTGCAGTCAAGTCCTCTTTTTTAAGCGCCAACTCAGGAAATTGCCGTATGGTCTCGTTAACGATACTGTTTTGTACGGCAGTTAGGTTGTTTGGCTCATTGATGGCGTTAATATTCCGAACTTGCCTGTTTAACTCGACAACGGTTTTCGCCGCAAGGCTCTGAACCATACCGGCAATACGCAATGTCTGATCGGGCGTTTTTTCGGCTTTGTATTCCTCTGTCGCCGTTTCACGCAGGGTAAGCATCAACTGCTCGGTGAAACTCTCGCCGGTGGTCAAAGCATCGTAGACCGTAGGAAGATGCACGGTTTCACGTTCGGAGTCATTCTCGGAAAGTTCCTGCTCCTCGATATAGTAAACCTTGCGGACGAGGGAGTTCGGGTCATTGGCGAGGTCAACGATGGCTTGGTAGCGGTCATGGCTGACAATGGAGAGTCTGTCCACTTCATCTTCGCCAGTCCGTTGACCATAAGGCAAGCGAAGCCCACGCCCAATGGTCTGTTCGGTTAGTGTCTCAGATGCTGATGCGCGAAGTGGAACAATCGTGTAGAGGTTCGTCACGTCCCACCCTTCTTTGAGCATATTGACATGGATCACGATCTCTATCATGTTGGTAGTTAACTCCAACGACAGCAGCAGTTCAATATTCTCATCCTTTTCAGAGCCGCGTTGAGCCGAGTTGATTTCCAATACCTTGTCCTTATAATAGCCGCCGAAAAAAGCATTAGACACAAGGTAATCTCGGATTTCTTTCGAATGATTGGTATCTCTTGCGACCACAAGTACAAATGGCTTGATTACAGGCTTGCCGTGAGTACGGGCATACACATCCAGTCTGCTTTTTGTTTCCTCGTGGATGCGGATGCCATCGTTAAGCTTTTCGCGGTCAAGCTGCTGTGGTGTATATTCTTCTGCACAAATGTCTCGGCGTGTAAACACGGCTGGAACTTTGACGAACAAGCCGTCATTCAGTGCATGAGCGAGAGAATACTCATATACCACATTCTTAAAGTCAATTTTTCTTGCACCCTTCTGTATTTGAGGCGTAGCGGTAAGTTCCACACCGAGTATTGGGTGGAGTTCATTGATAGTGTCAAAGCCTCTGTCTGCGTGGTAGTGATGGCTCTCATCCATGAAGATACAAAGGTCGGGGAGCGATTGAAGGTACGCGAAATAGGACTGACCAAGAACCTCCTGCAAACGACGCATCCGCCCGCTCTCGGAGTTCAACTTGCTGATATTGAAAACGTTAATGGTTATATCGCTTGCTCTGTTCACGACAAGGTCGCCATGCCGCTCATAATCCTCAAGTGAGTATTGACGGCTTCGGAACTCCTCATAATTATCACCATCAATGATGCGAGGAGCATTTATAAATTTATCCAATCCTCGAAAAACATACTTTTCACTGTTTGGATTTCCGAGGTCATTTTTCAGCTTTTTGTATATCGTAAGGTTCGGAGCCATCACAAAAAAGTTCTTTACCCCTTTTTCATAGAGGAGGTAGGCAATCATCGCCCCCATCAAACGGGTTTTTCCTATGCCCGTAGCAAGAGCGAAGCACACTGACGGAAAATCCCGCTCAAAACTGGACAACGTCGGAAAGAACGCGCGGATGCCTGCGAGCTCTTTATCTAAATCCGGGGTTTTAGAGAGAGACAAAATATCCACAATACGAGCAAACCGCTCCAAGCTCTCCTTTTGCGGTGGGCGGAGGGCGAGGCGGTTGTCGATGTACTTTGAGTGGTAGGTGTAAGATTTTTCAGAATACGATTCTTTAAGCATCTTCGCAGTCCTCCCATTCTTCCTCATCCAGTTCGGGCGGATTGACAATGTTCAGATTATAGTTATCCGCTCCGTATTCACATTTATCCAGTACCGACTGCGGGATTTTACGGATGTTGATATTCTCATACCGCTTGCCGAGACCGATGTCGAATGCGGGAGCGCAGATAAGCAAACGCTCGTATTCTGGCAATTCACGGGCAATATCGTCAAGCTGTGCCGCCGTTAGATACTCGGTCGTAACATAGATGAAGCTGCCCGCTTGGCTCAAGCCTTGCTTCCAAAACACATCAGCATCAGGCGCATACGCATAGCCATTGAGTTTCGAGATTGCCGCAACAAGCATCTGTGCATTGTATTTGCCGCTGATTACGGGATTTCCATGCTTATCCTTTACAATCAACGTCGGTGCGAGTTCATAGAACTTAAACCCGCCGCCGCCATGCCAGTTTTGAGCTCTACTAATGCCACCTTGCTCACCATCAACTACTGCTTTTAATCGTGGATAACAATGTGAATAGGCTGTACCGTTGTATTCTATACCAATATATCGGCGACCCATTTTGTGAGCAACTGCGGCGGTTGTGCCAGAACCGAGAAAGCTATCAATGACAAGGTCGCCCTCAACGCTTCCAATTTGCAAAACTCGTTGAACTAATGCCTCTGGTTTAGGAGTATCAAAGGATTTATCACCGCCAAAAACCTGTGTCATCTCAATCTTTGACGTGCGATTGCTACCCACTTCCTCATGACGCCAGAGGGTTTCAGGAGGGGTACCTGTAGAGGTATCAGCAAAAATCTTATAGTAAGGTGCCCAACCCTTTCTTCCGTTTACCCATTCAAGCAATTCTGGGTTTTCATCTATTCTTTCTCGACTCCAGCGCCATCTTCCATCTGAGCCATCAGCTCGAACAGGCAATATCTCCGTTCCATCAGGAGCGGTTAATGCAAAGTAGAGCGTGGGGCGAGAAGCACGATCATCCTCTGCACCCATAGCCCGTAAAGGCTTTAGGTAATAGCGGCGCCCACTTTCATCTGTCTTATTATAATGACTCGGGACTTCTGTGGTGCTCAGTCGATTAATTTCAACTGTGTCGATATTTTTTGCGTAAACGAGAATATGGTCATGCCTACTAGAGAAAAACTTTGCGTCCATACGAGGACTATCGGATTTTTCCCAAATTCGTGTTTTTTGAAACATAAATAAGTGGAAAAAAAATTAAGTGTAGTAAATATCAACAAAATTCTCTTCAGTAGAATATCTGCTACATACATGGGCCTGTTCAGACTTCCAACAGCATTATAGAGATATTTTCTTGGAAATAAAATGCGTCTGAAGTGTGATCAGCATTTTGACTTCGTATGCGGATATGATAAATAACTGTATCCTTGCGTAACGCCGTCCAACTTTAGAAAGTGGGGCTCACTCGTCTGTTCAATACATTCTCCGTCCCTAATTGTTGTGTTCTCAAAATCTCGTCACTGGCTCCTACCCTGGGCCAGTTTGATCCACTGCACATTCTCGCGAGCTACTTGTTCAAATCCATCTTAACCTTTTAACGCCTACTGCTCACGTGACGCACCAGCAGTTTAACATTCAACAACTGTACGTTCTGCCCACACTGTATTTATGTGTTTTGTATTTATCTGAGAACAAACAGCGACTTGTGCC
>DBCW01000008.1:4699-8465 GCA_002293265.1 Eggerthellales bacterium UBA948 | reverse complement strand
TTTTCGCCATAAGACTTTTGATACAGCCCCATGCTTACTACATATTCAAATACTTCTTAAATATCGGGCGGATCGCATTCGTGCGGCATACCGGTTCGCAAGCAAAGCAACCGGAGCACTTATCAACATCATGCACAAAAACTTTCTTAGTTTCAGCGCTATACCTCAAGACCTCCTTGGACGGACAAACCTCAATACAGTGCAAACAGCCGGTGCATAAAACATCAACAATCTTAACTACGATCCCAGCACTAATAGATGTTGATAACTTCCCTGAATGCCCCATCTCAAACTCTCCTGTTCATATGCGAAACCAACAGACTCTTTAACTTCTCCGGCAAAACATTAGCGTCTTGCACCAGCTCATAATTTGGTGTTATGGGCACACCGGAGAACTCCCCAACATTAATATGACCGACATATGCATTAGGTGGCATATTGCGCACAATCCTATACGCATTTAAATTATCTGCGAACAGCCCATCGCTTACAATCAGGCATAAAATATCACGTTCTAAGAACTCTTGTGCGCCGGACAAAACGTGCTTAAGCGCCCCACTTATCATGGTTTGATTATTGTTGGGATGAAGCAACAAAAAGTGCGCCTCTTGCTTCTCGTCCAAATTGGCTTCTCTGGTCAGTGGAGTAACTTCTGCCCAACCGGCACCAAAGGCTATCAGCTGCGCACGCACATCCACAGATTCTTGAGTGGCATCAAGGCTGGCCTTGTGCACAGCAAGCTGTAAGCCCTCTATGAGACAAAGCCCCATTGCTGCAGCATACTTAGCTTTGACACCTTTCATTGATCCGCTGATATCTAACAAAAGATAAACGTCCAGGCCATTAAAGTGCAATATTTGTGTACGTGAGACCATGTGTTTAGGCTGCCAGATAGCATGATTATGTCCGGACTTTAGTTGCACATAAGCTGCAAGCATTGCTTGCGGACTCAAGCGGGAACCCTCGCCCGCAATCCGTGCACGATATCTGGGCACGGCAACTTTATTCTTGGGAGAAGAGATGTTCACAAACACTTCTGCGATTTGCTCGATAGTGTTGCCCCAATAAGAGACGGCATCTTGGTAGTCGGTTGCTTTGGTTTCAGCAAGTACCTCACCGTCTCCGGCATTAGCGTTGCTGCCTTTAGTGAGGATGGGAAGTCCAACCGAATCGTCCTCGCCGGCGTCTTCGTTTCGGTCTTTGATCATCTGCTCCACATCTTGCCCTTCCATTACCGACAAGAGCAATTCGACGCGCTGCGGAACTTGATCGTTTATCATTGCAGAGTAATCGTCGTTTAGCGATTGTTTGGACGCGCCATATGAAGGCATCTCTTCGTAGATGTCCATCGAGTCGTAGTATTCATGCTTTTTTTGGTCGCACTGTAAATAGTATTCAAAGTACTGCCAAATCAATTCATCGGCAATTTTGTGACGTTTTTCAAAGGTGGTTGCACGGTCTTGCAGGCGCTGTTTAAATTCGATTACCGGGTCGCTATGTCTACCGATAATCCCAAGCGTGTATATAAGTGAGGTGTCCATAATCACATCGGGGTCGTCTTCGAAAATATAGAGCTTGAGTGCGTTCATAAACTGCACATGAAGTGGGTTTTTGATGATGACATGGCTCATGTATCTTGAGACGAAGGCTTTATGCCGGCGCGCAACTAAGGGTATTTGGCTAATGCATAAACCAACGGCAATATCATCTACAGACGAGTTAAAAAACCGGCGAGGCATATTTGGCAGGCGAGGGTTTGCTTCAAGCTCTGAGAAATAACTTGGATCCGTATAGTCAAGAGCCCGACGAACCTCTTGCAACGCCAATATTGTATCAATCTCATCAAGCGTTATATCGCCACGCATCCCATGCCAATTTCTGGTATGTACCTGTATGCCTAATTCCGGATTTAGCATGATTGTGATACCTTCGCGCGTTAGCCTGCAACCGTTTTTGATTTCGGTAGAGATATTAGTGCTAAAGCCACTAAGACCATAGATTTTAGCCAACCGCTCCACAAGGCGTTTCATTTGCACGGCACGCTTGTGTTTAGCTGCTCTTTGCTTTGAGGACTGGATGCCTTTTCGATTAGCAGCAAAGGCTTCATCGATTTTACCGGGATTGTTATCCGGTGGTCGCATAAACATTTATTCCCAAGCTACTTAAACCTTGGTTTCAAAACCAAGGAGCAGCATTATTTGCATCGTGAGCTCGGCGTTACTATGCGATCCGGATTGGTCGAGTGAACGTACCAATCGTTTAAGCAGCCGCATGTCAAAATGCTGACCGGGCAAGTTGCCTTTGGCGCTGTCGGCAACAACATTGCTAAGCGTTCTGGGTGTAATGCAGTCCGTCATCAGCGGCTGAGAATCCTCTTTGACCACGCTTTTCATGTATTTGTCAGAAAACTCCACCGTTACATCTTTTGCCGGCACAGCATAAAGATATTGAGTAACGTGTGCCAAATGCACAAACGAGGACAAAAAGTCTTCATCAATATATTTAGAAAGCGAGCCAAACTCGTTAACCGCAGAAGACATTGCCAAACGCATCAAAGCAGGTGAAGACTCAACTAAAGGATCACTATCAAGATCGGGATACGAGCGGATGAGAATATCAAAGCGATCGCGAATAGCGGGGTCAAGCACTTCACGATGGCGATAACGCAGCGAAGCCTCATTGGCGGTTGCAAAAACGGCAAACCCCGGCTGCACAACGATAAACTGCTCACCGTCTTCTTGCACTAATACTTTTTCACCGGGCTTTTTAAGCAAGATATCCTGCAGNNCTTATCTCATCCAACAGCAGTGGCACTCCTTTGCGCATGGCAGTAAGCAAAACGCCTTCAGAAAAAACAAAAGTGCCCGAAGCTTTATCATGTTTTACTTTGCCGATGAGCTCGTCACTCATCATGTCGCCCTTAACAGATACGACCAAGGGGTCGGTATCGTACAAGGACATGACAAACTTTGCGATCTGAGTTTTAGCCACCCCTTTGTCACCAACTATCAGGGTTGGTCTGGTGTTTAAGATGTTTCCAACCAGTCGGTCGCAGTCTGTTAGTAGGTCTTCGTCAAACTGCAGCTGGTAAGTATCCTTAAGCTTTTTGTCGTGTGCTGCTTGGGCGCGCAGACGTAGTGGTTCCAAGACGCTTGTTTCGGCTTCTTTTAACGCAGCGACAGCAGACTTGAGTCGTGCTTCGTGACAAGATAGCTCCACATCGGTAAACTCACGACCATTTTTTGTAGCTTGGATCATTGACTTCCAAAGATCCATATGGCGAGCAAAAAGCTCTTCATGTAGCGCGTAAAGTGGGGCGATGGTCTGCCAGCTCTGCTCGTCTTCTTTTTGGCTGTTGTATAAAGCTTCAAGCTCTTGCACCAGGGCATCGGCTATATCGCGATTAGCATCCAGCGCGGCAATCTGTTTTTTGATCTGCGGTAGTACTTTGCCTGCCTCATCCAGCAACGTTTGAAAGCAGACGTTTGTTTGCTTAAAGGTGACCCCATATTCCAAAAGTGCTTTTGAGTATTCTTGGGCTTGTTTACTGTTTTTATCGGAAGCTAAAGACACAACAATCATTCCCTTCAAACTCTGATCAACAAAGTATTGGCAGAAGTGTTACTCCTCAAATTTGGCGCGTAAGCAATTAATCAGCACGTTCACAGAGTATTTGTTATGAGTATATAATTTTAACCGGCAAAATCAGTAATCCTAAAAGGGTGAATATCGTGGGTTAGGGCAGCGCTTTTACGTTCTCCCAGCC
>DBCW01000008.1:0-4640 GCA_002293265.1 Eggerthellales bacterium UBA948 | reverse complement strand
CGCCAGGTAGTGCCGTCGCCTGCTCAAACAAATCTGGAACAAACTGAATAGAATCTGACATACAAGCATTAAATCGGTGCTTCCTTAGAATTGCAACCCAAAAGCTTACAAATACTTGGCTCAATTTACCTAATATCGGTTGTTCACCTAATCAAACTTGAAAAAATTAGTATGCGATACTATTATTGCAAAAGCGAAATTATGCAGTTTTATACTGTTTCATTTTGACATTGGCGGGGGGTTTTCAAAGTACAGATGAATATTATGCGTTGCGCAGACCAACCTTAATGTGAGGTGTATCGTGTCTTGGTGACCCCGATTGCACAATGGTTTGTTAAGCGTATGAATAAAACGGTTTATGCGTTAGTTGGGGTAATGGCAACATGAATGCAAGTTCAAAAATGGGATTAGGCATGAAAACAAGACTATTTAAAAAAGCTGTAAACCTAGATGGAAGCATCAGATAGGTTAAAGGTAAGCTATGTTCCGTATTGCAATATGTGACGACAACAAAGCTCATAGACGCGAGATCTCAGATGTTGTGTCTACGGTTCTTTTTGACATAGAAGAACTAGAGATATTTGTCGATCTTTTTGCAGATGGATCACAGCTCCTCGAACTTATAGACAGTAACTTATTCGATTACGACTTACTACTTTTAGACATAATGATGCCTATGGTCAACGGTTTTGAAGTTGCTAGAGCGATAAGAGAAAGTCATCTGCCAACAGAGATTATTTTTATCACCGAGCATGAGGAGTATGTCTTTGAAGGTTATAGCTTCAGGGCGTTTTCTTATCTTGTTAAGCCGGTAACAGTAGAGAAAGTGTCAAGAGAGCTCAAACGTTTTATCAACGAGCGAAAATCTGACAGCAAGAGTTTTTTGCTGCTTAGTGGTAATGGCATTACGCAGTTATTTGATGTGCGACGCATCGAATATATTGAGAGCATAAAACGCAAAGTGAACGTGATGACCGACAGAGGCGGGTACGAGTTCTACGCAAAACTTGATGACCTAGAGCAGCAAGTAAGCCCAAATCTGTTTAGAACGCACCAAAGCTACATGGTCAACTTACGCAAAACGGCAGAGATCCGAAAAACGAGCTTGACTCTTTGTTCAGGGGCAGTAATTCCGATAAGCAAAAAATACGCGGCAGAGTTTGTGCAGGCGATATATGAGATATCCGACAGGAGCGTCTTTGCATGAATAAGAACAAGGAGATTATGTGACTAAACTGCAAATTGAACACGCAAGTGTATCAGACGTTGGCGGTAGGGAGATTAACGAGGACAGCATCGGTAAACTGGTTGATGAAAACAATGCTTTTTTCGTGCTCGCAGACGGCCTTGGGGGTCATGGCTCGGGCGAGGTTGCTTCGGCTACTGTAGTAACTCAAGCACTTGAGTCGTATGCAAGCGGTGATGCAGACCTTGACGCTTGCTTCATACAGGCACAAGACGCTTTGATGAACGAGCAGCTAACGCGAAACGATCAAAGCGGCATGAAGACAACGATGGTTGCTTTGAAGATCGTGGACGATAAAGCCCAGTGGGCTCACGTTGGCGACTCACGCCTTTACTGGTTTATCGATCACAAGGTTAAGACGCATACATTAGACCATAGCATTCCTCAGATGCTTGTAAGTACCGGAGAGATTCGCCAAAAAGACGTGCGTGGACACGAGGATCGCAATCGCTTGTTTCGGGTAATGGGCGTGGAGTGGCAAAGTCCTAAGTACGAGGTTGCCGAGGAGATTACTCTTGGCGGCAATGATAGGTTTCTGCTTTGTAGCGATGGGTTTTGGGAGTACATCACAGAAAAGGTTATGCAAAAACTATTGCGAACCTCCAAAACTGCCGAGGAGTGGCTAAGCAAAATGTGTGATGAGGCAGAAAAGAACAGCAAAGGTAAGAAACGAGATAATTTCTCGGCAATTGTTGTTTTCGTGCGTGAGTCATGATTCAAATCTGACCAAAAATTACATGAAACTGTGCAAAAGTGACAGATTTTGTCTGACAAATGAATAACTAAGTAAACTGCAACTATCAAAAGGGGATAAGTATTTAAGGAAAGAGAGAACCGTGGATATTTGTTTGAACTGCTTTAAAAACAAGGGAGAGTTTGAGGTTTGTCCGCATTGTGGATTTGTCGAAGGCACACCACCGGAGCAAGCTTATCATCTAAGCCCCGGCATCATGTTGGCTAATCGCTATCTTTTGGGTACAGTGATAGATTTTGGCGGGTTTGGCGTAATCTACAGAGCTTGGGATACTCATCTTTCAAAAGTCATGGCCATTAAGGAGTTCTTTCCCGCAGGTCTTGTAACTCGTAGTGCAAACGGAACAGCTGTTACGGTTTTTGAGAAAGCTCATCTAAGCGGAGAATACGGCAACGCTCTCTCACGTTTTCTTGCTGAGGCGCGAACAATCGCCGTATTCCATGACAGTCCTTACATTGTTAATGTGTTTAACTACTTTGAGGCAAACTACACAGCTTATTTTGTTATGGAGTATTTAGATGGAATCTCGCTTTCCGATTATTTGGCCCATGTGCCAAACGGCCGTCTTGACCCTGATGAGGCTTTTGAGTTTATACGTCCTGTAATCGATGGGCTTGCGTCAATTCACGCCGCGGGCATTGTGCACCGAGATATCCACCCGGGAAACATCTTTATAACCACAGAAAACCACATCAAAATTATCGACTGNNCTTTGGTGCTGCACGCCTATCAACAGGTGATGAAGAGGCTACGCTCACGGTCATCGCAACTCAAGGATATACCGCCCCGGAGCAGTACCGCAATAAAAGCAAGCAGGGACCATTTACAGATGTCTACGGACTTTCTGCAACTTTATATAAAATGCTCACCGGAGTGTTGCCGGATGAATCACCTGACCGCCAAGTTAACGACACGCTGGTTAGCCCTCTTGATATGGGTGTGCTTATCAGTAAAAATGCTAATAATGCAATCATGAGGGCACTTGCGGTAAACCCGGAGCTAAGATTTCAAAAGGTACTAGATTTTAAAGCCGCGTTGCTGGAGGGCAAAAAAGCTGATGATCCAAAGACCGTGCTCAGAAAGCGTATGACCAGACGTGGGTTTATCATTGGTGGAAGCGTATTGTTAGTAGGCGCAGCTTCCGGTATCGGATGGCTACTTTGGGATAATTACGAGAAGAACAAGACCCTGGAGAACACTAAAGTTGAAAACGATAGCATCTCTATTTGGCTGCCGGCAACAGGGGATGCGACCGAGCAGCAAGCTCAGCTGGATTTGTGGCGTGGATTATGCGACGAGTTCATTGCTGAGACCAAAGAAAACGAAAATAATGGTAAGCCGACAATAACTATCGACATTCAAGCAAAACCGGTAGCAGAATATGCTGCGGCACTAAACGATGCTGCTGCAAACGAGACTTTGCCAACTATTTTTGTTACAGATCACAGTGATGCCGGTATTTTGGATCACGCAGCGCCGTTAGATATACTGCTTAAGACTCTACAAAAAGAGGAGTATTTGTTCCTAGATCGCTATGAAAGCATATTTCCAACGCCAAACCGTGTACCTTTAGGATTTGACATGCTCACTGCATATGGCAACGAGATCAAAGCGGCTGAAGTGCTCAAAAAGCAAGCGGCAGGAAGCGAGCAGACACAAGAGGGTGATGAAGAGCAAGCTTCGACAGGCGCCACCGTAGAAATCGATCCTGAGGCAGCTGAAGCTGCCGGTGAGCAGATACTGGCTCCCGCACTACCAACACTCGAACTTCTGTTTGTCCACGAACAGCCAATCACTGTATATAAAGATGCCTACTCCCTGTTTCTGGCTCTTTATCATCCGGAGCTTGCCGGAGAGGGTGGCGTTGAGGTCACAGATCAAGAAAGCTTGGCAAAAGACCTGCGTCGTGCGGAATTGCGTGATCAACAGACTGCTGAGAAAACGTCACGGCAGATAATGGCTGAGAATAAGCCTCTATACTTGATTGATTTTGTGTCGGCACAACCGGAAATTGCGAGCGCAATTGCCGGAAAGTATCGCATAATCCAAATGACAAACGAGTCAACCTTTGCCGGTATGTTTCGTCAGTGCTGCGGTGTTTCAACGACCGCAAGTGAAAATCAACAAAATGCTGCAATGTTGTTTTTGATATACATGATGAGAAACTACGCTCAAAATACTTTACATGTTCAAAACAAGAACGCCATGCCGATCAACCTTAAGGCCTTTACAGATTTTTGGGTGTCAAAACCGGATCTGGCATTTTTAGCAGATCTGGACAGCAAGCAAGAATCGGTGTCTTTTCCAACCCTGGATCGCCCGGAGCTAAAGAGATTCACTGACGATTTCTACAATGAGATAGTTTTACCCAAAGTTGAGTACGAGGATGTAACAAAATTTGTTGCAAGCTTTACTCAGGCGGAGACACCGGAGTAGTAAAACTGATCTAAAAACATGTTCTATCGGGGTATTTATTTGGGGAGAAAGAAATGTTTCGCTGTCTTGGATGTATGAACGAATACGATGACCGCAGTATGCCTGCTATACAACGTGTTGTGTGTCCATATTGTGGATACGATCAAACAACACCTCCTGTTGAATCATACCAGCTAAGACTCGGCACCATACTTGAAGGCAAAT
>DBCW01000020.1 GCA_002293265.1 Eggerthellales bacterium UBA948 | reverse complement strand
TATTTTTGAACAGCCCCTAAGTAACTATCTTTTGATAAAATGCACACCCCTTGAAATTGAGGGGGTGCATCTTTTAACGATTATACCATTTTGCACACCCCATTATACACCATTACCATTTATTAGCGTTTCAGTACAATTTGAACCGCTTTAGCCGCAATTTCAGGAATCTTCTTTAGTGCGCCTTTCTTTATTGCAACACCGATGGGAAGTAAAGCAAGCCCGCCAGCAGCGAGCAATCCCTTGTCTCGTTTTTCCTTCATAACCTGTGTATGATAGGCACAGTATTTCCCCTCAAGGACAGGGTTGTCACAGCCCTTATACTTGCATTTTTTATCCTTCTTCGATTTCATAAGATTCAGCCTCCAGTAGATTATCGCTATTTTGGGTTTCAATAAAGGAGATGCAGTTTTTACGTAGTTGGAAAGGCAATTGCCTGAAGCCTTTAGGAATAGAACCGCTATTCCCTGATGAGCATATTACATTCCAAGCAATCTGACGGTTTCCTTTGTATTCAATTTCTCGGAGCAACACTTGCTCAACAAACGTCTCATGCTCTTTGACTACAGCAAGTTGAGCGGTATGCTGGCCAAGTGCTTGATACGAATAAAGTGATAGTTGTACAGCATTATTCATGGCAACGATGGCGGTGTTAATATCACTGACCATCTTCTCCATGTCCTTTGCCTTTGGCGCTTTTTCGCCACCGAGCAAAAGGATGTCTGATTTTATCTGGAAGGCGAGTTCTGCTCGTGCCGAATTTGCATCACACACCGCTTGAATTAATAGTTGCCGTTGTAGTGATTCATCAGAAACTGCCAAAGCTTGAATGAAGCCACTTCTGCTACTGAACAGTCTTGCAAGGCGGTCATCTCTTTGGCCTTGAATTATTCGCCCAAAACTAAACTCACAAGCCTCAGATATCTCTTTCAGACTATTAGCAATTTGGTTTAGCTGATTTTGCATAGATAAACACTGCATAGCCCCTGCGACATCTGTAGGCACTTGTTTTTGACCTAATGGAATGTCCTTGATTTTTCTATGTAAACCGTACTCCTTGCCATCCACAACTAAATCTTTGACTGTAGTTCTTATTTGGAGGAAGAACGCATCTTTTGAAGCCTTGCAGGTGATTATCTCGGCAGTCCCATCTTTAAGCGCCTGCTTTATTTCATCTGATATTAGGTCAAGTCGTGGCGTGTACTCGACTTTTGCTTTTACGCTATCAGCGGCTTTATTTAATGCCGGTATAGATTCAACGAACCTCTCAACTCTTCGAATTAAGCTATCGGATGTCCGTTTCTGTAGCGTAGGGGTTAGTGAAAATACCGTACTGTCGTAAGAATATAAATCACTGTTCAAGACATCTATGTCCGTCGTCTCTTTGATTATGAGAAATTGGTGTTCGGTCATTTGCGCTCCTCCTTCCAGTAAAGTTTCTGAATACAATTTCAGGTATTATTCGTCCTCTTCATCCTCAATATCCGCTAGTTCCTTTAACTCACGCAGTTTCTCGGTGAGCAAAGTCTTATTTGGCAGATGTAGCTGGTAGTCAGCTACGAGTGCAGGAGACAGGCTTCGGCTCAAAGCGTACTCGACCACCATGTCGTCCTTGCCTGCGCAGAGTATCAGACCGACGCTTGGATTCTCGCTCGGCTTCTTGACATCACGGTCGAGGGCTTCGAGGTAGAATTCAAGCTGCCCGAGATGCTCGGGCTTGAAGTCCGTTACCTTAAGTTCTATCGCAACAAGGCAGTGCAGCTCGCGGTTGTAGAACAGAAGGTCGATGTGGAAGTCTTTGTTGCCGACCTGCACGCGATACTCATCACCGACGAATGTAAAGTCCTTGCCAAACTCTAAAATGAAGTCGCGGATATTTGCCACGATGGACTTCCGCAGTTCCTTCTCCTTGTGGTTCTCAGGTACGTCGAGAAACTCCAAGACATAGCTGTCGCGGAGTGCCGTCAAGCCCGTGTTTTTGGTGAGGAACAGCTTGTTCTTCTCATCTGAAATCATCGTGCGCTCGTAGAGCATACTGTCAATTTGTCGCTCAAGTTCGCGCGAAGAGTAGTTGTTCTTTTTAGCCAAAGTCAAATAAAACTCTTTCGCCTCATCAGTTTTAGCGCGGGACATTATCATCAAGTTGTTCGTCCAGCTTATTTCTTTCAGCAGTGCTGAGAGTTTTTCGTTGCCTACATAGGTCTCATAAAACTGCTTCATCCGCCAGACATTCTGTGCGGAAAAGCCTTTGATGTCTGGACGCTCATTTTGAATAAATGCGGCAAAATCAGCGACGACCGACTTTCCCCAATTCCCGTGCTTGACCTTATCGCTGATGTATTTTCCAATGTCCCAGTACATGGAGATAAGTTCGCGGTTCACAGCACGGAACGCATTATCACGCGACCGCTCAATAATAGATATAATCTCGCCGTACTCGGCGTGGTTTCTTGGTGTTAGTTCATTGCTCACTATTTCAAACCGCCTTTCAATGGTTTATTTTGCTTCTGTAAATTCTCTCAGCACTGCTGAGAGAATTTACTCCCTGGCTGTTAAGCTGCTTGTAGCCATCCGCACAGTCGCTCAAGCTGCTTGGTTATCTCGCTCCAATCTTGATTCAAGTCGAGCGTCTTTACGCTGATTCGATTGCCACCCATATTGAAATCGCTATTAGGTGTAATCTCTTCGTCAGTTTTTGCATATAGCAAAACACCTGCTACGTTTCCGGTTCGCTCGATGTCGCTATTTTTTACGTAGGTGAAAATTTGATACATATTGCCTGATACAAAAGTTCGACTGTCATGCTGCGAGTTCACCTGCATCGTATGACTATAAT
>DBCW01000128.1 GCA_002293265.1 Eggerthellales bacterium UBA948 | reverse complement strand
TATCGCTTGCTTGGCTTTGAGTGGCGATATGCCCAAACTCGCCAATGTTTCCTTTCTCCTCCACACATAAACCAATGGAACAAGCATGCTTAGCAACAAACCATATATTGCATTATAAAAGAAATAAAACAGCAAACCAGGAAACGCACAGGCCAAAGCAATGGCTGCAATTATAAGTAATTCTATAGCAATTGAAAAACCGGCAAACGACAATCTCTTCAAGTTAACACCTCAAAATGTATACTTGCAGTTACACATGATGAACTCAACCACGCTGCACCTTACGATTTTACCACGCTCTCATACCGTAGAAATTCCCCATAATCAAGCTTAGCCGCGTTTTCTTGGGTAACAACGCTCACGCTTTCTTTATTGGATGCCGTATAACGGTTCTCAATTTCTCCGGTGCNNGTGTAATCATTTTCATATCCTCCTAACTGGATAACGTATAATCGTTTTAAGTTTCTCAGGAGCGGTTTTGCGTGGGTCGCCGAGGTAGATTTCATGATGCCGACGCACCTCGGTGAAATCAGGCGCGTAGCCCTCTTCCTCGATGAACCGATCTAGCACAGCGATGGTGGCGGGTTCATCATCGTATGACCCCACGTGCATGATTTGGGCGCACAGCCCTTCTGTAAACCGTACGAGCCTTGCTTTTGATAAGTCCAGATCCGGCTTCTTGTTAGCCAGAGCGATCTTTGTGGCTTCAAACACTTCATTTGTCACAAAATCCGGCTGCCGAATCATTGAAGTCCAGCAAAGCTTATCCTTATCCAAAATATCGGTTATAACACCACCGTCTTTTAGCCACCACAAGCCCTCGAGCGGCGGTACAACAAAATCAAAATATCCGTCCGGTTGCTTACTGCCCATTTTGCTCATTTTGATGGCGTATGAAAATCCATAGAGCATTTCCAGAGCAGAAGCATACGCCGGGCTTATATTGGGGTTTCCTTCACCTTCCACGGCGATGAAAACCATATCGGGCACGTCAATTACCGACGGTGTTGTTTTGGGCTGATACAGTTCCTTTTGTTCTTTCTTGAAATCAATCGCCATTGTTCTACTTACCTCCTACTATCGATATGCTATCTATGGCTCAAGTCCCCACCTTTACTAAAGCAAAAAGCCCCTGCTTGCAGGAGCTTGAACAGGTTTATGGAGCTGATGACAGGACTTGAACCTGCAACCGTCTGATTACAAATCAGATGCGCTACCATTGCGCCACATCAGCATTGCAGTGCATTAGTTTAACGGAGCTTTGCAAGTTTTTCCACTACTAGTTTGAATTTTTTTGTCTACAGCTTGGTGATGGCACTCGTATAGTAAGAAATTTCCAAATCAATATTTACTTTTCTTGCTCCGTATAATATTATAGCTTCTATAATATTGCAGAGAATAAAGTATTGGAGGTAATTGATTTGGCATTTCAGATAACAGCTAGCCTGCTTGATGCCTGTGTTCTTTCTATGCTTGCTCGCGGGGACACCTATGGTTATGAGATTACGCAGAACTTACGCGATAGCTTACAAGTTTCTGAATCAACGCTTTATCCGGTATTGCGTAGACTTCAAAACAGTGAGTTTCTCGAGACATACGACAAGCCGCACATGGGTCGCAACCGCAGATATTACGGCATAACTGAAAGCGGCAAAGCCCAACTTGAAGATTTTTATAAAGACTGGCAGGAGTTTAGAGATCGGTTAGACGGCTACCTTGGAAGGGTTGCATAATGGACATTAATAGTTATCTTGCAGAGTTAGACAAAGAGCTTAAAGGGGTGGACAGCATTGACAAGCAAAATGCTCTTGCTTACTACAATGAGTATTTAATCGATGCTGAAACCGAAGTCGGAAAAGATGTTGAGTTTGATGCCAGCGCTGTACTTGGAAGTCCACGCACATTAGCAGCACAAATACGAGCAGACATTGCCATGGCTCCCCTGGCTCAAGATCCGTTTGCTCCTGCTCCTCAAAGCGCTGCTTATCAGCAAGCTGCTACAACCCACGACCCACTAGATCAAACCAGTAAGGGTAATGCACACGACCCTTATGCGCAAAACACTACTGACTATCAGCAAAGCACAGCGCAATCTACCTATCAACCCGGACAAACATACCAGCAACAAGCTCCCGGCTATCAAGGGTCGTATTCTCAGCCCGGACAAGCTCAGCCTCAAAAGCGTAAGTCAGAGATGGGCGTTGTATGGGCGGTTGTCCTAGCTATTTTGGCAATACCTGTTGGAATTCCACTTGCTGCTGCTCTTGTCGGCATAATTATTGCAGTTTTGGCTACACTATTTTCATTGCTCATAGCGCTTTTTGCGGTAGTTATCTCGCTCTTTGTAGCAGGTGTCGTGTCCCTGGTAATGGGCATTATCATGATGTTCTCTTCTCCACCGGTAGGTTTATTCTACGTGGGATCAGGATTGGTTATTTTTGGCTTCTTTATTCTTTTGGCCATAGCATTCGTAGTGCTGGCGAGACTTGCCATCAGAGGTGTGGCTAAGCTGTTTAACGCAATTCGAGTCAAGCTTTCGAGAAGAGAGAGGGTGTCACAATGAGTAAACTTTTAAGAAACTTTCTGCTTGCCGCAGCAATACTAATCATTTTTGGCGGCGTAGTGTCAGGTATAGGTTATGCTCTAGGTGGAATGGTACCGCTCTCAATAACAAATGAAGGCATTAAGCTCTTTGGGCAAAGCGGTCAGCATACAGTGGTAAACGAAAGCTATAGAGACCTTAAATCTATTGAGGTAAATACAGACATCCTAGAACTTAGTTTTGAAGAAGGAGATGCTTTTAAAGTTGAAGGAAACTATAATCCAAACATAATAACTTTAAATATAAGCGAGAATAATGACGCGTTAAAAATTGATTCACGCTCTTCTAGTCAAGGCTTTTTTGGGTGGAACTGGTTTAATTTTGGAATTGGCTTTGGTGGTGGAAACATTAATGTACTAAAGATCACTTATCCTAAAAATGCAGAGTTTGAATCTTTAAAAGTCACTAATGATCTTGGTAGTCTTAATATGAACGACTTATCCACACAAGCTTTAAATGTAAAACTCAATGCCGGTTCGTTTTATGGCGAAAATATTACTGCCGATGAAATGGATGTAGACATGGATCTTGGTTCATGTACGATAAACAGCCTTACTTCAGGAAAGCAATCCAAGTTTACGATGGATGCCGGTTCTTTATCTTTAACCGAGTCTTCTTTAACAGATACTAACGCAAAGCTAAATCTTGGTCAGTTTGACTTTTCCGGACTGCTTGAGGGTAACGCAGAGTTTTCGATGGATCTTGGTTCAATCAATTTAGATCTGGAGAATCAAGAAGACAAACTCGGCTACTCAATCGAAACCGACCTCGGATCGATCCATGTTAATGGTAAACAAGCCGGCTCTCCGGCAAATCAGAAAGTTAGCAACCCTGACTGCACGATGGAAGTTAAGTCTAATCTTGGAAGCGTAAACATAGAAACCGGGTAACGTAGTGACATAGATGCCCGAAAGAGTTCAAAAAAGCGAAAAGCATAACTCGCTATGCAACCCGGGGCGGTTCAATGTTGCCAAGTTTACTGTTCATTCAGGTAAACAGCATATGTGACAGCGCACGCTCAGTTTATTACTGAACGTGCGCCAAAGTGTATGTTGCGTAGAGGTGAAAGATGCGATAAACCTTACTCCCCTCTCATGCGCCTTCTTACGTCTATCGCGTATTCTCTTGCGTCTTCGCGACGCTTTTTTAGCCATCTTGAGAAAGCATAAATGGCTGCTGCGTCTATTAGTCCTAAGCCTGCAAATGTGAACAGGTAGGTGCCCACACCACCGGCCACCGGGAAGATGGGTTTCTCGTAGTTGGGCAGGTAGTAGGCGTTTTTACCGTCGACAGTTTGGGTAATAAAAGCGTTAGGTTGCCCGCTAACAGCAGTTGGTGAGATGGAGCTGCCCGTAATGGTTATGGGCTCTGCGGCTTGCACGTCTACGTCGATTATCCAGCAACCACGCGAAAGCTCATAACCCTCGGGGGCCTTGGTCTCAACAAGCATGTACACGCCCTGGCTGAGCCCCGACAAAGTAACAATACCGTCCTCACCGCTCACAGCGGTGTAGACCGGGTTTTCGGTATCCCAGAGTTCTGCGTCAAAAACGTCGCCTTTTAGCTGCTCGGCTACGAAAGAGCACTCGTCATCGGCGCTAAGTCCACCGCAACTCTCGTCATGCACATGCGTGCTTTTATATATGGAGAACTCTGCGCCTGCAAGCGGAGCATTCGTGTCGGTGCCGGAGATCTTGGTAAATGAGTAGCTCACAGAATCAGCGTCAACTTCATAAAGGCCGAGGTCGTTGTAGCGCGACTCATAGACTGCACGCACCATGTCTTTGGCTTCGGGCAGCACGATGCCGATGATGTTGGCCTCGGCGAGTAGCCCGGTAGAGGCATTGTATGTGGTGATGCCGTCGGAGTCGGTGGTGTCATCGCCGGTGTTTGCAACTGTGCCAATGAATGGGGAAATCTTCGTCTCGCCACTGTTGTCAAACTTCACTGCAAAGGTGCCGTTGGGAAGTCCGGTAAAGCGGTAGCGTCCGGGGAACTGTCCGGGTTGGTAGTCCGCTTCTTCGCCGGTGTTGACGTCATAGGTCTTGCCGGAGACGGTGGTAGCAACCTCTGCATACTCAGCAATGTTTGTAGGGTCGCCGCCATCTCTTAGTTGGAGAAGCGTTACCTGAACACCCACAAAGCGCTCTTCGCCGTCAACATCTACTGTGTCCTGCTGACCGTCCTTGTTAATGTCTTTCCAGACAAGCCCTTCTATAGAGTGGGAGACAAGTGTGATACGGCTGGTGGTAGTATCTGTTCCTGTGCTCCACTTATTTACGAGCATGGCGTTGGGCACTGATCCGCCGCATTCCAGCTCAAGTTCGATGTTGGCACGCACGGTCTCGTTGCCTGCAAGATCGCCTGCAACCACCCAAGCTACCGGGGTCTGTCCATTCATATCGGTGGAGATGCCGTCAGAAGCAATGTCAGCTTTTATCCAGTTGCTGCTGGTGGTGACCTCTTCGTAGGTCACGTCTGCGGCGGTTTTACCGCGATAGCTTTCATCGGTGGTGAAGTAGAGCTCCAAGCTGGAGTTGGGCGCTCTGTTTGCTTCGAGCTGCCATTTGCTTACGGTATAGGAGCCGCTAAAGGTGCTGGCTGCAGGGTCAAGGTTATTTGGATCCTCGTTGTAGGGCATGGTGTCCATGAGCACGATGTCGGTCTCGGGGTTGGAGCTGTTGTTGGCGTAGAGCACCGTAAACTTGGCGATGCCATCCGAGTCGGCAAGCGGAGTGGTGGTGAACTTAGCAAACGAGGTGGCGCTACCACGTACCACGCGCAGTCCGCTTTCGGCGTAGTTGAGGTTGGCGAGTGACGGATCGCGCATGTCTTCTTTGCTGTAGATACGCACTTTGTTGGTGAGGTTGGTGGTAGCAATAGGAACATCAGTTTCTTCCTGCCCGGGAGTACCGATAGCTACCGAGTAAAATATGGGCTTCATGGGCTCGTCGATCTTAACCTCGGAGATACGCCAGATGAGGGTCTGGGTGCCGTCATCATTGTTACGCAGCTCAGTAGGCGGAGTGAGAACGCCATTTGTCACGATACCTTGGGTTCCGCCGTTAGTGGAAGTCTGAACGTAGTCTTCTACGCTGTTTGCCGTATAGGCTGAACCGGGCAGATAGGTGAGGTGTTTGGGCAGCGTATCTTCGATGGTGATTGTGGCATACTGCGAACTTGTGACTCCGGTTTGATCATGGCTGACAGAGGGTTGGAGTACAAAGTCAGCAGTGCGTTGGTTTTGGTCCATGTTGTAGACGTTCTTCTCAGTACCGCTCGACTTTTGAGCGAGGTTTTTGGTGATGGAGGTCTTGTAGCCGATTATCAGCAGAGAGTCGCCAAGCTCCCAATTACCGGCGTGTGTTCCGATAGCACCGCTTGTATTGTAGCTTTCTTTCGTATAATCAGGGTTCTTAACATGCTCGGCCTCCGGAAAGTCAGCAAGTTTTGTGTCGCCATCCAGCCAAGAGGGAAGGCTGCCAATCGCTGCATCGTCTAACTGCATAGCTGTCCAAAGTCGTGACACCTCATGTAACATTAAGACTTCACCGACAAAATCTTGGTTATTTTCTACTGTCGCAATAAATCCCAGTTTATAATGTCTGCTATCCAGCTTACTGGATGGACCAAAAAACTGCGCCAAAGTTGCAACACAAATTTTCCCATCATTTTCTAAGGCTCCCAGAGATGGATAGTAAATCAAATCATCTTCATCCGCAGATTTTAACTCATTGTCATTTATCCAGTTTGAGCCGTCCGGTTTAGCAGCATAAAGAACATTGTAAGTTACATTAGAAAGCTCTAAATCAGCATATTTATAGACTGTTCCGGTCAGCTTAATTGCACTGCCGTCAAATTTTTCTAGTGATGTAGCGTACTGCATCTGATTCTCTTCGTCGCCCTTTGGCTGATAATAAAAACCTGACACCAACATAACGTCAGCTCCAGCAATCGTTGCATCTTTTCCATTTGTAAATAGAGTGTACCCTTCGTCCACGCCGCGTTCATTAACAGCCGTATTTTCAGGATAAGAATAGTACACACGATTGGTAAGGTTTCCGGGTACAGTAAGGTAAACAGTTGACGCAGCATGGTCATCACTAGTGTTCATTTGTGCACCATTTGTACCTGTCGGGTCAGTTTGTGTTTTCCCGCTTAGTGAGGTTGCTGAGAGATTTTTGGTGTCAACAGTTAATGTAAAAGTACCGGAGCCATAGTCATTTACCACATCGTAAATGGTGCTTGTGTTTGTAGAATTAATCTTGTTAAAAGGTTGTTGAATCCAAATCTCTCCAGCTGAAAACATTCCTACATTAGCTTTTCCATATGTGGCGTTTTGAAATGATTCATAAATAAATCTATCCGGAAACCTTTCCGTGTTTATTTCATAGTTGGACACGGTAACAGATATGGTGTTGTCATCTTGTTCTGCTTTCCAGTCGCCACTGTCGTAACATGATTGCTCATAAGCATTGGCGGAATCTGTTGCGTTTGCATAAGGGGCTCCGCCAGTCGGCATTCCCCTTGTTCCCAAAGTCTGTCTTCCATCAGAGGTGGTTTTGGAGGAAAGTGATGGTCCATATCCCCATAACAGTGGAGCATACTCATTGCTAACATCAACATCCGGTTTTCCTTTTTCATCGGGATTATAGGAAGATGATAGTGTCAAATCAAAGGTAATAGGTCCTTTTGGAAGCTCAATACCCTTCATTCCTTTGCTGGCATTGTCGTTGTAGAGCATAATGGTTACGCCGTAAGCATATGTCCTTCCGTAAACACTTCCAATGCCATAATTAGCAGCTAGATAATCACCTGTTGTGTTGCCCGTATTGTAATCATTGGCACCTTTCCACATCGTGTTTGCCTCGCCTGACAGCTTTAGAGACACGTTATACTTCGGTGCAGCAGTCACCACGACCGGGTCGCCCGTGGTCGTCCACTTCTCCTGTTGCTGGTGCTCCTCGCAAAAAACTTCACTCCAGTCGCAGCACTCCATTCCCGCTGTAAACTGCGGTTGAATCACCTGACCGTTAGCAGCAGCCTTAACCTTTACAACAACGTTTTGCGAAAACTCACCGGGGATTACCGTGTCGGTCTCGTTGTAGAGATAGTTGTAGCAGTTGAGCACCTGACACGCAGTTGCCACGCCGTTGATGGTTCTGGTCTCGGTGGTTACCGACCACTTGTATCCCGCACTTTCATCCATCCAACCCATAGCGGCGGTGTCAAACTCGGCAACGTCACTTGCCACGGGAAGCACAAACTCCATGCGCACGTGTGCGGCACCGAAAGGTCCAAAGCCATCGTTTGCTGCCATGCCAACTGAGACCTTGTAGCTCACCGAGTCAAAAGAGCGCACGATCTTGTTGTTGGCACCGGTGTCGTTACCGGCTTTTTGCTCGCTATCCCAAGGAGATGTGCCGTCCACGATTTCTGTAACTTTGATGCCGGTAACGTATGCCTGGTCGTTTTCGGCCTCAAGCGGAGGAAACGCGGTATCGCCCGCTGCGGTTCCCGGTTTATCGACATCTGATTCAGCCGCTTCAGGTTCTTCAGCGCTTTCAGCAGCCACCGGCTCATCGCCGGTTTCAGCAGCCACTGGCTCATCGCCGTTCTCGGCCGCTTCCGGCTCCGTGCCGGTCTCGGCTACTTCCGGCTCTGCACTAGTTTCAGTTGCTTCAGTATTGTTGGCGTCTGGCTCAGTCGCTTCCGGCTCTGCACTTGTATCAGCCGCTTCGGTTTTGTCTGCGTCTGGCTCAGCCGCTTCAGGCTCTTCGCCGGTTTCAGTTAATTGCGGCTCTGTGCCTGTTTCACCATCATAGGCCTGTGCGCTATCGGATTCAGCTGCATCGCCCTCCGGCGAGTTTGCTTCAGGAGCATTTTCATCAGTAGCATTGGAATTTGCTGACTCTCCTTCACTAGCGCTCGCACCTTCTCCACTTTCTGAGGTGGGATTGGGAGCATCTGTATCTACACCGATTTCTGCTTCGGCCTCTACTCCGGCAGTAACGCCGTTGTCAACTACGGGATCCTCTCCCGAAACCTCTTCACCTTCTCCCGTGCTCTCACCTGCGCTTGTCTCTTGCGCACTAACAATAGAGATGTTGTTTGTCGCAATCATATAGAACGGGCTCACGTTAATGAGGATAAGCAGCACCATCAATATCATGAAGACCGATCTCAGCTTGCTCTTAATTGTTGCTTTTTGTCTTGTTGCCATGAAGATCACCCCAACTAACCTTTCTTCCTAATGTCTAAATATGTACCCCGAAAACCCAAGGAAGTGCCGATTCCCTAATAAATCCGGTGAGCTAATCGTATTAGGGCTAGCATTAAATAGGCGTTAAGGTGTTAACGCTGGCATTAAGATTATGTAAAGATGGGATTTGCGCTTAAATTAGATTTGCTTTTTTCTTTTTTGCATCATAAAGTGCTATTGGAATTTCATTTGATTTAAGCTTCGCGATCTCTGAATCAACGGCAGTCTGTGCATCAAGCTCCATTGCTTTCATTGATGCGATAATGTCTGTTTCGTCTTTTGTTCTATGATCATCAACGCTAAGATCAAACGGTATCTTTTGCAGTTTAGCGACTCTTGTTAGATAAACGTTTACACCCGCGCTCAAACTAAGCCCCAGTTGCTCAAACACTGCTTCTGCTTGCTGCTTCGTATCGGCATTTACCCTAACGCTAAGTCTGGACTCTGCCATGATTCTACCTCTTCTTTCAGCTTTTCATTCGCATTCTGAATCCCATTTTACACCCAATGGGGACATTGCAAGATTAGTGTTGACATCGAAATTCACTCTGTGTGCAAACGTTGAGTCCAATAATAAATCCCAAAACTATCAAACTATGTAAGTTATAGGTTAATTACTTGGCTCAGTGACAGTGTATGAAGATATTGACAAAAAATCACGAGAAAGTACGACTTAGGGGCACATCCACATAACTACACATTTAAAAGCCGTATTAAATGCTTTAAAGTTGACAGCAAGATCGTACTTTCCCGTCAGTTTTTGTCAGATATTTAAAAATAGTGTATATGCAAAGACAGATACACTATTTTTAAGTTACCAATCTTTAATTTTTTAGCCAAAGGATTTATAAACCGACGTTTCGTTATAGCTCTGTCTTCTCGCCGTAGTTCTTCTTTAAATACTCTCTTAGCAGCGGTAAAGTAAACTGAACTTTACCACGACCGTATTCCTCTATTATTCCCTGCTTAATAAGACGCAAACGATATTGGGCAGCATGTTTTGTAGTTTTACCCAGTCTCGCTGAAATATCACTCATTCTGCTTACAGCCTCATCGGGAAGCATAGCAAAAAGAAACGCCATATCCCCTTCTGAAAGTTCGCTCACCGTAGTATCCAGTATCATCCTATCCATATATTCTTCAGAACTTTCAATTCCTTGCTCTACATCAGCAAGAGTGATGGTCTTGACTTTTGGAGACTGACGCCATGTATGATAGCCAACAAGCTGTATCAAGAATGGAAAACCTCTGGTGTATTGGGCTGCAATATCCAGAGCCTCCGCAGTGATCTTTCTTCCTGAAGACTCTATCGTCTTTTTGATCGCAGTTTTAACATCCGCCTTGCTGACTGCATCAAGTTTATGCTGAAAGGAACGCCTTACAAAAGAAATGCTTTTGTCATGAAACATTTGCAATGTCTTCCCCGGCAGACCGGCCATAACGAACGCTGCCTCTCGCTTCTCTCTAATAAAGTGCTGAAAGTCTGCGACCAATTTCACCATTTCTGGTTGCTTCGCATCAATTTCGTCAACGGTGATGAGCAAGCCTACTTGATTCTCTGCCAGGAGTTCTAAATAGCGAGTCATTTGTAGTCGCCAGCTTGGCTGTCGCTCTTCGCTATGCTGCACACTGAAACCTACATCAAGAACATGCAATTCCGAGAGCTTTCTTTTTGCCTTGGGAGGAAGAAATTCCTTTCCACGATACTCCACCTGCTCAAGAACTTTATTCAACATGTCAGGCTCAGCTGTTACACTTGCAGTAATCCACCCTAGCTGCATGGCTTCATCGGCTATCTTTGTCAACAGAACAGTTTTCCCGCTACCTCTTGAGCCAACCAAAATACTGGTTCTGTTTGGGTCACCCGGCCCATTTTCCAGACCTCCAAGAATTTCTTCTAAAAGTTGTTCTCTGCCCGCAAGGAAAAGCGGCTCACTTCCAAAGGTGGGCGTAAATGGATTTTTTTGAATGACCACTGCTTGACCTCATTTTTTATAGCCACGTTTAACATCTTTTAGTCTCTTTTAGTCTTCTTTAGTCTTCTTTAGCATTTTATAGCTTTTCTTCAAAAAGGCAAGGATGACATGCTTGCTTGCGAAAGTGTGGCGCAAGTAAAGACTCGCTCCTAAGATAACCAAGTTTGGCTGTCTTAGAAGCGAGCCTTTAGTTCGCGCCACACTTTTCCTACGCTAATCCACTCGCTGGCAGTAGGCTACCAGGCGGTCTTTTCTGTCGCCTGAATAGTAGCAGGTAAAAAGTGAGAGCAAGTCTTGGTCTTCTTGGATCTTTATACTGTCTACGTCGTTTGCTTGTATTGTGTTGGTTGTCGTCACCTCATAGGTTATGGTTTGCCAGAGATTGGTGATTATTACCTCGTCACCTGCTGTAAGCTCCGGTAGTCGTGTAAAGAGTTCGGCACCGTAGTAGTTTCTGTGAGCACAGATGACGCTATTGGTGTTTATGCCGCCTATTGGTAGCGAGGTCTGGCTTAGGTGGGTCGCGCCTTTTTCCATATTTGCCTGACTGGCTCCCAGATAAATTGGCAAAGTGGCATCTATCTTGGGAATCTTAATGTAGCCGATTATGTTTTCTGCAAATCCGTATTCGCTTAAATTGAAGCTGGGTTGTTCATAAGATGCTTGGTCTATGAGCTTTGCTTGCCCCTCAGCATAGAGTTGCTTGTTGTAGGCTTGTATCTTTTCGTAAAGCTCTGCATAGGGCATGTTTTGTGCATCATCTTCAAGACCATCACGCGAGATTTCTGTCATAAAGCGCTTGTAGTCTTGCTCAACTTGCCAATCAAATATTGCTTGTTGCGCATACGGAAGTACGATCACACCAATTCCTATAACCAATAGCACCGCAGCTATTAGAGCAACAAGTAGTTTTTTTCGTCCTTTCCCCTTTGATTGCTCATTCATGGCAACTCCTCATATTTATCGCTTGATACATAACGTACTATTGGAGCCAGAGCTACTTGTTTCTTTTTGCGACGCACAAACAAAACCACGTTAACTGCGCCAACTATCACAACTGCCGCTGCCAAACCTATCAAAACCGCACGCGTATCAACTCCGGCAAATGACATTCCTTGTGCTCCTTGCTCTGTAGCAGTTTCATACTCTGATTGAACAAAGGGAACCTGCTCCCCTCTCACCAATAACCGATGCGTATTAACTGCATACGGTGTACAAGTAACGAGTGTCACGTAGTCTTTGCCGGCTTGAGGCAACATGCCTTGCGTTTCTTCGGGCAGCACGATGTCTATTTGACCAACCTGATAAGCAAGGGTCTGCCCAAGNNGTATATGAATAAAAAACTTATCGCCCCGGACAAGCTTATCCAGATCACTAAACAGCTTAGCCTCAGCAAGTGCCGAGTGTCCGGTAAGCACACTATGATTGCCAAGGCCGCCAATGGGAAACGCCGTTTGGCTCATATGCCCTATCCCTTTTGCGAGCGTTTCTTCTGATGTGCCGTGATAGATTGGCAGGTACACATCAATAGTAGGAATCTCGATATAACCCATCATGTGGTTGGAGTAGTTGAGGATCTCGTCATAGTTTTGGGGCTGAGCATAACCGCTGCCCGGTACAAAAGGGTCTGTGAGCGCGGAGCCGGTAAGTGCGGCGTTGTAGTCCTGAGCCAGCTTGCGATCTTGGGCACTTTGCTCAGCACTCTGATCCTCAAGTTGCGTATTGAACTCTTGAATCGCACGCGAGCCGTCCAGCTCTATCAGATAGTTGCTCACAAACGGATAGGAGATCAAACAGATGCCTACCAGCAAAACTATCACTATGAGGATCACGCGTTTCATCGTTTGCTCCTTAATCACAAATCTGTCCCTGCTGTCATCCCGGGCTGATAAACTCTCAATCAGGAAGTGGGGGGGGTGAGAAGAAGAGAGTTTCATCTTCAGCCCGGGTGACAGGGGGTACAGAGGAGAAGGTAAAAGGTGGTTGTGATTTGTTACTTGCGTAAAGACTTTCTTATTCCAAAGTAGAGGATCAGTGTTAGTGAAGCACCTATCAGCAAAGCTCCGGCCAAGGTAAAGAGTATCGTGCCTTCGCCACCTGTTACGGGGAGCACAAACTTGGCGCTGTTGTCTACCAAGACTTCGTTGCCTGCCAAATGACTGGTGTCATTGATGTTGATAACAACGGGGGCGCTTAGTAGGTTGTAGCCGTCCGGAGCCTTTAGCTCAACTAAATAGTAGGTGCCGTAAGCAAGACCGCTGATAACTGCTTTACCGTCTGCATCGGTTATGACCTCTTCGACTGCGGTACCGTCCATAAGCTCGGTATTATAAAAGTCAACATATACAACGCTCTTGTCATCGCCGCCAACTTTGAGATTTTCCGCATAGCCTAGATTACGGTCTTCGTCATTGGCATCACGAGCGATCTTAAAAGTTGCGCCTTCAAGCTTTGTTGAGCGTGCACCGGTTTGGAACTTGTCAATCATGATGCCGCCGGTATGTACTTCAGGTGCTTCTTGTTCGTCGACATATGAGGTTTCATAAGTTTTGTTTGCAGAGTTGGTGTAATCGAGTCCTACATAATTGTAAATATCTGTGCCCAGTATGGCTGATTCGTTGATAACGGTATCAAAGTACACGCGGATTTCCGGTTCCTCTGAACCTGAACCAAGGTTTTCCGAGATGAACTTCATGCCTTCGTTTGTAAGCGATACCACAAGGCTGCCACCGGCGACGTTGGATTCTGCAGTAGTACCCTCGGTTGAATAGTAGGAATAATCAAGCTCAGTTTCCTTGCCGCTTTTGTCATACAGTTTTACTCTAAGGTCACCCACGTAGTTCAGCGCAGAGGCGAGGTTATCCACAAAAGAATAGTTTTTCGCATAGACTCCTTCTCCACTTGCGCTCTCATAGCAGAGGTCTGCCGGCACATCGCCGCGAATGATCCAAGTTTGGATGTCGCGAATGTCATTTGTTGCCGAGTCATTTCCTACAGTATTAACGTCTTTGTCTACGCCGGGTCCTGCCACTACGTCGTTTTTGGGATAGACGTTAACTGTGTAAAGCCAAGCGTCTTCGTCCGGAGAGGTAAGCGGGATGTTTACGTAAAATGGATCGACAGTCTCAACTATTGCAGGGTTAGGCTGCTCAACAACCATATAGATGCCGTCATTTTCTGAACCTACACCAAATGAGTATGAGGCAAGCCCACTTTCATCTGTTGTAACAGTTGCCTCTAGGTTTTCACTTGTTTGGATAGCGTTTATCTCTTCTGTACTTGGCGTTCTGGATGTGCTTTGCCCGTCGGGAACGTCATAGATATCAAACTGAACGTTCTCCAGCGGAATTCTCTCACTTGCAATGTTGCCGTTTTCTGTGCCGTCGCCCTCCACGTCGCCTGTAGCTGTTGGCGAGTACTTGTAGATGTTGAGCACGCGCTCAGATGTGTCATCCGGAAGTGATGTAACTTCTCCGAATGCTACGGTGGGAAGCAGGCTCACAGTCATCATGGCCGCCACTACCGCTGTCGAAACTTTCTTAATGTAACCTTTCATTTTTTGTACCCCATTTCTAACTCGATGTTTTGCAGTAAGCGTGCGCGGTTCCTGATGCCTGCCGTAGCCTTACTGCGTTTTGTTAGTTTTCAATTTAGAGGGGTGCGCATTAAATAGGGATTAAGGTTTTGGGGGTAGCATTAAGATGATGTTNNNTAACAGGGGACGTCCCCTGTTATGCCTCTTCCCCCTGTTATGCTCCCCTGTTACTTTGCCAAAATCCTCAGCATGCGATATCCAATGCCTATGTGCGTTTGGATATATTGTGGATGAGCCGGATCTTTTTCAATCTTCTTGCGAAGCGTGGCCATGTAGACACGCAGTGCGGGAATCTCGCTTTGATAGTCGCCCCAGACTTCTTTAATTATCGCATTGTGAGTAAGTACCTTGCCGGCGTGTTTTGCGAGCAGACATAACAACTTGTACTCGCTGGGAGTTAGTCGTACTTCTTTATCCCCTACCCAGACACAACCTGCCGCGTAATCAATCTTTAGCTCCCCGTTTTTAAAAACTGCGGCTTCTTGCATAAGTTTTTCCTGATCGAAGCGTACACGACGCAGACTAACACGCAATCTTGCCAGTAGTTCATCAACAGAAAACGGCTTGGTAAGGTAATCGTCGCCACCGGCATCAAGTGCATCGATTTTATCCTTATCCTCGCTTCGAGCGCTCACCACAATAATGGGCACATTAGACCACTCGCGAATCTTCTTTATAATGTCCACGCCATCCATATCCGGAAGCCCCAGATCCAGCAGTACTACGTCCGGGTGTCCGGAAGCAGCCTCGGCAATAGCCGCCATGCCACTTTGAGCAACATGATATGTATAACCTTGGGTTTCAAGCGTTGTAGTGATTAGCTTTCGAACTGCCTTGTCATCCTCTACTACCAAGATATGCGGCTTATTCACCTATCACAACCTCCTCAGCTTTCAAAGTAAAGCCAAACACAGCACCTTTAGGGCTGTTATCTCGCACGTGCATCTCTCCACCGTGCGCCTCAACAATAGCTCTGCAAAGATAAAGACCCAATCCTAATCCTCTGCAAGAGTCAGCACGATTTTCGTTGACTGTATAAAACATATCAAAGATGCTTTGTTTTGCATTATCACTGATGCCGGAGCCATCATCTAAAACTTCTACCAAAACGCTTTCCCCATCTCGCTTCGCAGAAATTATTATGGAGGATCCCGGCGGCGTGTACTTGATTGCATTTCCTACCAAGTTGATAAGAACGTGCACGATGAGGCGGCAATCCATCTGCGCCATCAACAGATCATCGCTTACTGTTGGTGTAATGTAATGATTAGAATTGTCACGATCAAAGCGCTTTAATGCCTCGCTAAAGACCTCTTCTATGAGTTCACCTTGCATGTGCAGCTGCACCATTTGATCTTCCACCCTTGCAAGCGATAAGAGATTCTCCACAGAATCTTTAAGCCAAGTTGAGTCGTCGTAGATGTGCTGGTGCATGGCGTGTTTTTGCTCATCACTTAACGTGTCCGGGTTATCGAGTAGAACACCGGCATTACCGGAAATACTTGTAAGAGGCGTGCGCAAGTCGTGCGATATCGTGCGTAGCAGGTTGGTACGTAGTTGTTCTTGTTCCATCTGCATTTGAGCAGTCGCAGTTTGCTTGATCTGTTTTTTTACGGCATCCACCAATGTGCCGGCGATTAGCGCAACTACAAACATTACTATGAAAGTGATTGGCCCGCCTGTTTCATAAAAGTCAAAAGAAAAGCGTGGTACAGTAAAGAAAAAGTTGTATAAAAGAACACTTAAGGCTGAGTATACCAATCCGTGCACCCACCCGGAGGCAAATATCNNCACGCCCAACATATAGATTGTCATGACATTAGCTTCTCGGTATCCCAAGAAAACCAATATGAATCCGCCTACCGTGCATGCAGTAAGCACGAGTACAGACTTCGCCACATCAGCCATCGTTGGCTTAGCTTGCGTCAACGTCAAGGACGTAAGCTTTTGAGAAGCCGGCTCTGTTTTTTCCCGATTTCCACCCATATGCACATTCCTAAGTATTTATAGTAGGATATCACAATTTTTTGCATATTTATATGTTATTGTTTAGTGGAGTAAGAAAAAACCGATTATGGCGTTTTCATAGAGATAAAAGTGTAACCGATGGTCAATTGCTTCTCTACAACCTCTGCGTTAAATTTGTGTTTACCGCATTGATTAGGTAATATCTGTGACGTCAGATCCTTGGTCATCTATCGCTGTGCGGATCGCTTCGTCCAATACATTGTCAGCAGCCTCAAAAGTAGCTTGATTGTTTTCTAGGCTCACCTCAACATCGGACACTCCATCGATTGCGCTTAGTGCCTTTGTAACAGCGTCTGAACAATGCGAACAATGCATACCCTCAATACTTACTGTCTTTTTCATATGATCACTCCTTTTCATTTTGCTGTAAAGAATCTCAGTCTTAACGCATTTGACACTACCTGGAAGTTAAGTCGAATCTTGGAAGCGTAAACATAGAAACCAGATAACTCTTCACATCAATTTCCTAAACAAGACTATTAAGCCCGCAACTCCTTTAGTGCGAGCTTTCTTGCTCCTAATTGTTTTGCCACTTGTGTAGGTGTTGCCGTAGTTGGACGAATGTTTCTAAGCTGTGTTGGAACGTGCTCACACATGTTGCCCCAGAAGCGTTTGGGCATAAAGTTACGTTGACAAGTTGGATTTCGTCGTTCTTCTATGGCAATAGTATCGTAGAAGGTTTGCCAAAGCGATTGAAAGTTATCCTCCGCCTCACTTTGGCTAGGCAACTGAATGTTATTGGCATCAACTAGCCGCCACTTTTCAGTATCAAAAACCCCGGCCATCTCATGGGTTTTGTCGTAAATAATAAAAGGTTGAACATTAAACCTTGATGCAAAGTGATCCATCACTAAAGGCACAATACTGCCCTTAGGGTTTATCTGGGAATAGTAGACTCCGTTACTTAGTTGAGCAAAGCGAATGAACATCAACATATGATGCGCCTCATTGGATATCTGCTTGTGCAGATTCTCAAAATCCACAACCGCTGGATTTGCTAAGTGAAAACAGGATTTGTCACCTTTTCGCATTGTGTAGAGTAGATAGCGAAGTAAGATGCCACCCTTATCTGAGTCGTCAGACAAAAAAGACTTCTTGATTCTCTCGTAATTAATGTTGCCAAGTTTGTTTATAATGCCATCGCGAACGCGTTCTGCTAAGCCGATGTCCGTTGCAATGGGTATATAGGAGTGCAGTAGGCTTTCTTGGATGTGGTAGTCCTCAACAATGTTTATGGGTTCTTCTTTGCGCTTGAATGCCTCAAAAATTGCTGTGAACATACCTTCCAACGAACCATCATAGAGATAAATNNATAAGTATATTCATCAGTTTTGCCCAACAAACGTTGACAACGCTGTAGCGCTGCCATACGCCGCTGC
Source organism: Eggerthellales bacterium UBA948 (assembly GCA_002293265.1). Taxonomy (GTDB): domain Bacteria; phylum Actinomycetota; class Coriobacteriia; order Coriobacteriales; family UBA8131; genus UBA8131. Next base: position 351 of record DBCW01000128.1, on the reverse strand, counting down.
CGATGTTGCCGTCATGGGTATTCCTAATAACGAGCTTCTCTCACCTATATCAAACATCGACAACTGTCCGTCCATAATACCTTTGAACTGTCTTTTCTTGGCTTGTCGGGCTAGCTCGTTATAAATTGAGATCGGGTCAAACAATACCCCTTCGGCAAACTTGCCATTACATGTTATGAAGTACTTTGCCCGCTTAAGCGAAACATTTAAAAGCTTTAAATCCTCAAAACGAAGTGCTCTTTCTCGTCGGGCTGAAACAATTCGCTTGGCGTTTCGCACACCAATACCCGGAATTCTTAGCAACATTTCATAAGGCACCTTATTAACCTCTGCAGGAAAGTGTTCAATATT
>DBCW01000061.1 GCA_002293265.1 Eggerthellales bacterium UBA948 | reverse complement strand
TAATTCTAGAAAACAAAATACTGGCACCTTATTATGGTTGCCGGAAGGGGGGAAGCGTGAAACACCGTAAAATTTTTAGCGGCAAAACGCTGATCAAAAACTCATTAATCGTTCTACTGTGCTTTTCTTTAATGATCACGCCAATTTGTCCAATATATGCAGAGCAAAGCGAGGCTCAGCCTCAAGGAGCTGTTAGCGAGCCGGCTAAAAACGTAAGCAGTGGTGAGGTGGAAGCCACCAAGGAAACCACCAAGAAAACCACATCGGCAACCAAGGCTTTATCATCACAACCTGTAGGAACTTTTGGTAGCTATACGGCAACCGTTGATGTAGCTCTTGATGATGCCGAAGAATACGGTACCGCTAAGACGATTTCCAGCGGTGACGATATGCAAATTGGTGGATACTGGCAAGCGTCCTTGACTCCGGCTAACAAGCAGATCTCGGCATTTCGATTTCCCGCTGTACAAATACCCGATAACGCTAATATAACTAATGCTTATTTGGAATTCACCACTTATAGAACGGCTAATGCCGCCAACAAGTCGAATATAGTTGTCAGAACCGAGGTAGGTAACCCAACGCGTTACACAACAACCAGAGGTATGTTGAGCGCACGAACATATAGCGATATTGCGATCCGGTACCAACAAGCAGCATTTACTGCCTCCAAGCAAAAAGTTCGCACGCCAAATCTGAAGAGCATCATTGATGATAGACGCTTAAATGGCTGGCAAAACGGTCAGGCTTTAGCATTTATGTTTGATGGCGACAACTTTATTGGTGGCGTTTACCAAGGCGCAAGTACCTATAGACCTAAGTTAGTCATTGAGTATGAGTATATGGAAGACAACTTTTTGGACTCAACTGTCACAAATCCAAGGTCACTAAACAGCATATATATCAATGAGGTGGCGCCATTTGGTACAACCGAGAATACAGGTGCTTGGGTTGAGCTTTACAACGATAATGACTTCCCGGTTGTTTTAAACGATGAAGTGTTTTTAGGTACTCAAGCTCGTCCAAATCAGCAAAAGTTTTCTTACTTTATGATTCCTGCAAAAGGGTTTAGAACTGTAGAGGCTACCGACGTGAGTCTTACTGCTTCTGCCATAACTCTTTCGATCTTAAACGGATCGTCTTATGCAGCAATCGATGAGATGGCTTTAGAAGGTGTTGCAGCCGGGGAGACCTGGGGTCGCTTTAACGACGGTAGCGATGAACTTGTGCGATACATTGGCGGAACTTATGCAAGTACCAATGAGAGTATAGCTCCTGAGATCAACTACACAATAAGCCATGCGACCGGTACTTATGAGGATGCTTTCCAAGCCGTCATCAAAACCGACACTGTAAACAAAGTTACCTACACATTAAACAGGTCTGTTCCAAGTGCTACAAACGGCATCGTATATACCGGGCCCATCAGCATCGCCGAAAATCAGGCTATCGATCTAAAAGTGTTTGTGTCAAATGAACGATCTTCGATAGGTCCGCTTAGCTACACTTATATCGTTGGAGCAGCCACAGCAAATCTCCACCAATTTAAGGCAAGTAAGGCAATTGTAACGGGAAACGACGATGCATCAGTTAGTCCATCATCTGTAAACTTGACCAGCACATCAATGTATCTTAACGGTCTAAATGGCAGTACTGCAAACGACAACTATATTCGTTTTGCTGCTCTGGATCTGCCTGAAGATGCAATCATCACCAATGCCTACATTGAATTTACAACCTACGCAACTACCAAGCCCACCCAAATTGCTGTTTCCGGTGAAGTTAGCAACGGAGCTGCTTTTACTAATAACCTGCTCTCTTTTACCGGCAGAAACTTTTCTAGCCCAACAGCACAAATGAAGATTCCTGCAACCCAAAGTGGGCAAAAGATTCAAACAGAAAATGTTGCAGAACTAATGAATGGAATGCGCCAGCATAATGCCAGCTTAAATGATTTTGTTTTCAAGATTACAGGAGATAAGAGTGGGGCATTGAGGGTTAGGAGTTATAACTATGGAGTTGCTTCAGCTCCTACTCTTCACTATGAATATTATTCCATGTATGGTAAGTTCACGCAGACCATAACCGATCGTTACAACGATGCAGAAGAATATGGAACATCTAATGTCATTTCGATAAATGATGACATGCAGATCGGTGGGTATTGGTCGACAAGCTTAACGCCGGCTTACCTGCAAAAAGCAGCATTTAGGTTCACAAACGTAGATCTTCCACAAGATGCTGAGATTGTGGATGCATACATGGAATTTACAACCTATGCAACCACAACTGCAAGCAGAATATCAAATCAAACTATCAAACTGGAACAAGGAAATCCCGGCGCATATACTACAGCTGCCGGCAATGTTGGCGTGCGCTCTCAAGGTATCTTGTCTGTCAAATATCAACAATCCGCGTTTACTGCTGCAAGACAAATTGTCAGAACACCGGATCTCGGTAGTCTGATTAATGAAAATCGCTTGCGCGGGTGGCAAAGTGGCCAGTCATTGGCATTTGTGATGACGGGCGACAATTATGTCGGATCTGTCTATCAAGGCTCTACTGCGTATGCTCCAAGGCTGATAGTTAAGTACCGCTTTACCGGAAATGACTCCACCGCCGATCTGTTTGATACCGATCAAAGCAAGCTAGACAACTTATTTATCAATGAGGTTTCTTCGCAAGGGTCAGCTAGCTCCAAAGAGGACTGGATTGAGATATACAACGACAACGACTCAACAGTTGTACTGGGCTATCATGCTCCCGGACAACCGTTGCCGGCTACGGGTTTTAAGTTATGGCGTGACACCAACAGAAAAGAATCTTACGCTTTTAACAACCTGATAATTCCTGCAAAAGGCTTCAGGATAATATATTTTGATGAGTCACCGGAAGACGGATCGGAGCATGCAGACTTCGATTTAAAGAAAAATGCTGAGCTGGTCTTGTATTCTGACGCTGATGGCAGCGAAAGAATTGTGCATTCATTCAAGTATCCTGAGCACGTGTACAACCAAACATATGGTCTGCGAGTTGACGGCGGCTCACAGGCAGTGTTGTTTGCTAACGAGACATTTGGCGAAACAAATGCACGCGGTCAAGAAAAATATGCTCTAACGGTCAGTCATGATCGCGGAGTATACCCTCAAGGCTTTGACCTCTCTGCAGAGTCTAAGCCCGGAACCACCATCCGCTACACAACCGATGGCACAAATCCAACTACAGCAAGAGGTGCTGTTTATAGCAGGCCAATCCCAATCAGCAGAAGCTGCATGGTTAAATTTTTTGCATATGACGATACGGGCAACTCAACGATCAATACTTACACCTACGTATTACAGAACAACTATCCCAATGAATTGGCTCGCTTTGTTTCCGGAGTACAGAACGGTAACCTTTGGCGATACAAAAACACCATAACTGCCGGTGAATATGCACAAGCCATAGCAGAAGTTCCAATCGTGTCTGTTTCTGCTAATCAGCCTAAAATTATGCCAAATGCGGATTATGTAAAAGGAACTTTTGAGTACATTGACTCCCATTTGGACGGCGAAAACTACGTTGCTGACGTTGGTCTCAAAAAGTATGGAAACGTGAGCATGACCCAACACAATGGTAACTTGGGCATTCGCTTTCATCGCGACTACAACAGCGTAAAAGCCGAATATAAGTTCTTTGAGATAGAAGAAGGCGCTGTCATCGGTTCCGGAGAGTATCCTCGTCTAGATCTAAAGGAGGGACAAGACGGACCGCAAGCAGATGTTTTCAATTTGGGCTATTTGCGCTATGACGAGAAAGTAACTCAAACCTTATCCGGACAGATGGGTAAACTCAACTTAGACACCAAATATGTACACAGTTTTTACAATGGTGAATATATGGGTCTAAAAACTATGGTAGAGCACTTTAATGACAATATGATGGAAGAGTACTTTGGTGGAGATTCCGATGATTATTCGACCATCGAGTATAACGACGGCTACTTTACCACAGGGTTTATTGAGCCGGGGGATGGCGACATGGCTGTAAACAGGAAAGTTTTAAACCTTGCCAGCACTAAGAACTTCCAGGAGTTTAAAAAGCATGTTGACGTAGACGACATGATCAAGACTCAGATTATGTTTATGTTCATAGACACCGAGCGTGAGATCGATGGAGTAATAGAAAACACAGCCGGTGATGGGAAGTCCATGAAGATGAAATTCAACATCAACGATACCGATGGTGCATTTTATAACAATGGGCGTACCGGAACTGTGTCCTCAGCGTTTGCCGGCGGTGGCGGAAACTATCGTTTTAAGTGGATAGATGCCACTTCGCGTTTTGGAGCCGGGCGTATGTTTGGTCACTTTTCAGGTGACAGCACCTCGGTAACTGCCGGTAACCTCGAGTTTAAAACATTGGTTAAAGATCAAGTTTTAACTCAGATTGGGCCGATATCAGGAGACATGAAAGGTGCTCCCGGCGCTCCGCTTTCGGTAGATAATGTTAGAAGCGTTCTTAAGCAAAACCAAGATGAGTTAAAGAATCTCTACAAGCTGGATGCAGCGTTTATGTCTACCTACTCCGACATGTATGTACGTTGGACAAGAGCTAATGGCAATGTATTGGCGCAAGTGGACGATCGCGTTAAACACAATTTAGNNTGGAAAAAATACAACATGGCACATACTTTAAGTCCGGCAAAAGTTGTGAAAGGTATCGGCGGAGTCACACTCTCAAATCCCAACTCAGGCACTGCAGTATATTACACACTTGATGGTAGTGACCCCATGGGTGCTAATGGCGTTATCTCACCAAGTGCTCAGATTTATAGAGCAGGAGACATTTTACCGGCAGACGCAAATCTAACCGTCCGCTGCTTTACCACAAACAACTGGGGACCTGTTTCTAATATGCCACAGTAAAATTGGCATTGCGACAAGTTGCAAGTAAGCACTAATAAAAAAGTGCTTACTTGCCTGCANNAAATAAATCACATAAAAAGACGGATATGCAATTGTTTTTGAACTTGAAACTTCTTAGTGATAGCAATTACGCATAACATCCTTCCATTAGCTACAGGTAAAATTAGTGTTTAGTGCAGAGAT
>DBCW01000093.1 GCA_002293265.1 Eggerthellales bacterium UBA948 | reverse complement strand
CATCCAGCCCGAATCGGTGCGCTGGTATTACGATGCGGCCGACAGGACGAACGTGCTGACGCTGGTCGAGAAGGCCGAGGTGCAGATCGAGCTCGACCTGACCACCCTGTTCCTGCCGTGGAACCTGGAGAGCGTTGAGCGAGCAGTTGCTAAAGAACACCGTGCCGCTACCTCGTGAGCCGCTTATTGGCGGCTCCTCCCAATGGTGCAGCGCGGCTCTGGCAACCATCAATGTGGCATCGGCTCCGCAAACTCCTCGCTTTCCGTCCGCTCGGCGTACACCGCACAGTCGCGGACACAACTTGCAGCCACCGGTAGATGATTCTTTTTGCTCCACATTTGTCATTACGTCATTATCGCAGTGATGCGCCTGGGGAATTACCGATTATTTCTTCCCTCCTAAAAATCTTTTTTCTTTGGCGGATCAGCTAAGTATGCCAACGGTCCCGGCTTGGGCTTTTCATCTTCGCTTAAAGTGTCATTAAAACTTGGTGCGTGTTTTAGTAATATCTTAAACTCAATAAATGCAAACACTAGAGCCGCACCAACAAGTATTCCGGCAGGAATTGCATCCCAAACATCCAAGATAGGCATGCCAAGCGTTATCGAAAGGCTGCCACAAACCACAATTCCCACCACGGCTGTAAGCATGAGATCTATTGCCAATACCCAATTTAGCTTCTTTTTGAGCACTGTGTTGTACAACTTGTGATTAAGGCAAATGCCCCAACCATAAAATGCACCGATAACCACTATGGGAACAGATATCCTTATGATGTCAGGATTGTTCAATAGATGCGCAAGTCCAAACATAAACGGAAGGGTCAACAGCGTGCATACTACCAGCGATTTAATAATGCCTCTGATGCCGCAGTAGATCACCGGAAGAAACACCAGCCAACCAAACAGCGTGCTAAGACTTGGTATCATCGACCAAGTAAGTGCTCCGGAAGTTGCCAGGTCAACAAGCATACATGCAATAATGCCCACTGCACATAACAACGAAAACACCATTGCCATTTTTTTGTGAACCGGTTTAGCAGCCTTTTCTTGTTGCTGGTCAGCGTAGTGGTATATGGGCTGATCATGTTCTACATTACTATTATCCATCAGAACTCCCTCGCGCAGATAGGCTAGTTGTCACGACTTAGGCGTTTATAAAAGAACAAAAAGACTACAGTTAGAATAATAATCCAAATCAAAGTTGTTGCCAGCGGAATTATCGCTTCAGATGTCAAGACTGAACCCCAGATTAACTGCTCTAAAAGATCATACATTCCACCACAAGGCGTAAATCGTGCGAATTGCCAAAGATCTGCACTGTACGTAGCCATCATCGGTAGTAACGCAAAAACAACAATCGGAAGCGAAACCAGCCCGGCCGTCATTTGGTCACGCGCCCATAAGCCAAGTAGCAAACTTAATATGACGATGGGAATTGTACCAACCAAAGCTATCAAAAAATAAAGCGGCAGATTTTGAACAGAAACACCTATGATGAAAAACAATACCAGCTCAACAGTTAAAGCAACTGTCATAGACACTATAGCCTTGGAAATAAGTACTTGCGACCCACTTACATTTGCATGCATAAGCGTGCGCAAAGTATGTTTTTCTTTTTCTTCAGCAATAGAATATATTACGATCATTGTAGGAACTACACCGGCAGTTACACTCACGCCTGAAGCTAACAGAAAGCTGTCAATAGCCGCTCGAAGTTCCTCGACGCTACCACCGGGCAAGGGCTCTATGTCTGCATATAGCATTTTAAAAACTAACATCATGACCACAGGTATTAAGGCCGACAAAAACATCACAGGATTCTTAAACAAATCCGGAAAGTCCTTGCTGCACAGAGCAGTAATTTTACGCAATGATGCTTCCATGTTAAAACTCCTTTCCGGTCAGCTGCAAAAAGACTTCTTCTAAGTTTGGCTCCTGCGAGTGTATGGTCAAACATGTTCCACCGCTTAGTTGCTCGTAAACTAAAGCAGCCCCTGCGGCATCTTTTGTGGTTTGAATTATCTCAAAATCTCTCGTGATCATCCTAACTTCATTTCTTGCATAAGCAAGCTTGAGTCTTTGCGGATTTCCGCAAGCGACCAAGAAGCCCTCGTTGAGTATTCCCACCCTATCACACAATTTCTCAGCTTCGCTCATATCGTGGGTTGTCAAAAAAATTGTAGTGCCTTTTTGCCTTAGCTCCATTAGCATTTCGTGGATCTCTCCTCTCGCAACAGGATCCAGACTGCCTGTTGGCTCATCGAGAAAAACCAGCTCCGGATTGTGCACCAACGCTGCCAGCAACGCTGCTCTTTGCCGCATGCCTCGCGAACATTTTTTAAGCAAAATCTTGCGCTCATCATAAAGCTTCACACGCTTTAATAAGGAGGAGATATGCTTGCTCGATACCCCACGTATCTTGGCGTAAAACAAAAGATTTTCTTCTATCGTCATCCGGTCATACAAAGCGCTGGTGTCTGACAGAATGCCTATGCGCTCAAAGTCCGCATTTATTATTTGCTCGATAGGCTTTCCAAACAGCTCAATACTTCCGGTGCTTTTCAAGAGCTGCCTGGTGAGAAGCTTAATTGTCGTTGTTTTTCCGGCACCTGAAGGTCCCAAAAAACCAAACATCTCACCTTTTTCGACATGAAAACTCAAGTTATGCAGCACCCTCTTGTCCTTAAATGACAGCGAAACTCCATCCGCAAATATTAACCCGGAGCCTGGTTGAGTCATTAGCATCTCCTTTCGTCATAGCAATCTCTTCTGCGATATTTATCGTTCAAGTTGAGCACTTGTTCAATAGACATGGAGTAAGAGGAGTCGTGAGCATGACGAAAAGAGCACAGGGAGTGACGAAAGGAGCATGATGAACTTGGTTTAGTTGCGCATATTTTAGTGACTATTACCAGCCATAAATATCGCGCATTTCCTCGGCCCTGCCTTTTGCCAGAGGAATGCTGGAGCGATTGGTGTCGCTTAAGGTGAGATTGAAGCTGTTTCTGGTATATCTTTCCACTTTTGATACTTTTTGCACATTGACTATGTATGACCGATGGCAGCGGAAAAACCCAAAGCGAATGAGACTGTCTTCCAGCTCATCTAAAGTCAAATTAGTTTGATAAAGGTTGCCGCGCACTGAGACATAATTGGACTTATTGCTGCTCTCAACAAAGTCGATTTCCTTTGGATCAAGAAGCAACGTTGCCGTTTCGCTCTTTGCAGGAATTTTGATAACCTGAACCTCATCACCGGCAAAGACAACTTCACTCTCCTTGTTGTCGTCTTCTACGATATCTGCCATTACAAAGTGACCTTCGTCATACCAAAATGACCTGCCCGGCATAGAAGTGGAGATACGGAGCGGATCAAGAGTGGTGATAAAAATGACCCCTCGCGCTGCAAGCTCTTCGACTTTCCTAAGTACAAGACGCTTTGCATTTGGCTCAAGTTCACTTAAAAGTCTTTCGCAGAAACATACTTCGGGATTAGACAAGACCACGCGCGCAAAGCTTATGAGCTTTAGTTCTGATGGATTACAGTTTTTGATCTTTTTGGATTCGATAGATGTTAACTCAAGGTTATTTAAAACTGCTTGAAGCTCGTTGCTGCTGTCAGAAATACGAGTAAAAAACTTGAGATACGATTTGATGGTCTGCCGCTCATATCCCCTATCGGTCTCAAACAAAAAGGCACACCGGCAATCACTGTAGCGAATCTTAATGGCCTCAAGTATCTGGTTTGACACATCTTGTCCACATTCCACATTGATGCATTGCCCCATCTCTTGCTTAACTAATTCAGCTGCAGAGTTATACTCCATCAAGTCCCACTCCTAAATACCCAACCTAAAATCTCTCATTAATTCGTATTTTTTCAGCAATACACTTACGCTTTCCGGGAAAACAAGCAATGCTAATACAAAAAGTCTAGTCGATGATTCTACAACATCTTACGCCCTTATAAGCCCATGTCAACAAAAGACGAAAAAGCGGCAAGAGAAATAAATTAGTATTTAGTGCAGAGATATGTCATTCCGCATCACATCGATATTCGCTCAAAACTCCCTGTCATTCTCGCGAAGGCGGGAATCCACAAACNNTTTCGCAGGAATGACAGGGAGAGAGCGGGAATGAAACCTCTGCGCTAAACACTAATTTACACTCACTATATAAGAGATATTTGGCTCTTGAGGGTTTAATTAATGTTGACCTTGTGCAAAGCTGCAACTTACTTTATATTAGTACTTCCTTAATTACTAATATGAAAGGTGTCGATGTGTCCAAGAAATATGCTTTTGTTGAGAAAGATTGTGTTGCTTGCGGGACTTGTTTGAAGACTTGCTCAAGGTCTGCAATGAGTATATATAAGGGAGTTAGGGCTAGTTGCGATCCGTTTAGATGTGCTGGTTGCGGAAAGTGTGCACAAGTTTGTCCGGCAGGTGTAATAACCATGATTTTAAAAGGTAGTGACGAATGAAGAAAAAGTGGAACGATTATCTCTGGATAGCCGAGCTTACCTACATAACACTTGGGCTCGTTAACATTCTATTCGCTTGGCTGGGCATGATCTTTTTCCTCACTCCCCTTGCCATAGCAATATTTGGCGGTGGAAAAGCTTATTGCAATCATTTTTGTGGGCGTGGGCAGTTACTTAATCTACTCGGCAGCAAGTTAAAAATGTCCAAAAATATTACTCCGCCAAAATTTTTGCGTTCAACATGGTTCAGATATGCATTTCTGACCTTTTTTATGACAATGTTTGGGTTGATGATATTTAGCACTTACAAAGTATTTACCGGCATCTCGCTTGAACAGGCCGTGACGCTGCTTTGGACTTTTAAGCTGCCGTGGATGTGGGCAGACGTTAGCGCTGTTGCGCCCTGGATGGCTCAGTTTGCCTTTGGGTTCTTCGGCGTAATGCTTACATCAAGCACGCTTGGATTTATTACAATGGTATTATCAAAACCACGTTCTTGGTGCGTGTATTGTCCGATGGGTACAATGACTCAAGGTATCTGCAAACTAAAGCACGGAAGGGAGTTACCTAGCGATGAAAGAGGATGCGAAAAAGATCGCGGAGTTGCTTAAGTTGATGGCAAATGAAAATAGGTTGCTCATCTTGTGTGCTTTAATCGAAGAGCCAATGACGGTTGGAAAAATTGCCTCTCATGTGCCTGACATTACCCAGTCCGCACTTTCTCAGCACCTACATTTGTTAAAAACTGCGGGGATTTTAAGCTCAGATAAGCATGCTCAAAATGTTACATATTCATTGGCAGATCACAGGATCGCTGAGGTTGTAGCCACACTAAAAAAGCACTACTGCAAGTGAAATCTATCGCTCTTTTTTTATAGAGAAGGATGGATTTGTATAGTGGAGCAGCTCGATGCTGCCTTATAGACTTTTATAGCTACGATGGTTCTTGTAGTTGGCCAGATAGGTCGAGAACTCGGCAGACATATCCGAGTTTGAGGTGCGCCATTCGTTGTGCGCTACTATAGCCGATTCAAAGCCATAATAAGCGTCAATATATGCGATGAGTTTGTCTAAGGCTTCCAATTGAGCGGTAGGATACTCTCCGCCGCCACCAACATGCACCATTTCTATACCTACAGAATACGAGTTCATGCCGTAGTCCGGATGGGCGCTGCCAATTGAGACTGTGCCCTTTTTGTCGTCACGTGACTCGTCAGTTACACCATATTTGGCGTTATTTCCGGCGTTACCAAAGCCGGCATGATGAGCGATCTTGTCCATAGCAACACACTGATAAACGCTACCGTCGGTTCCTACAATAAAATGTGCGGCGACCAAATTACCATTACCTGACCAATAGCTTATCACCGAGCTTGGCGAACCCCAACCCTCGGTATCGTGCAGCATTATGTATTTTTGATGCTCGGCACCTTTGTTTCCATGCACAAAAACATCACGGTAATCCTCCACAACTCCCATTTCGGCAAATAGTGTGGATGCGTCCGGTGCTGTGGGAGTGGGAGGGGCTTCGGGCTCTTCAGTAGGCTCAGGCTCCGGCTGCTCCAAATCAGGTTCCGCCTGGGTTACATCTGGACTGTTTTGATTATTAATGCTCCCTTGCATCTGCTGGCTTGCAGTCGAATCAAAACTAGGGTTCATGTTAGCCATCTGCCCGCTGGGCTTAACCTGAACCACCAGCCAAACAATAACAACTATCAAAACAAGGAGTGCAATGACAGCAATTAATAATGACAATCTTTTTTTCATCACAAGATCGATTTCCTAACCCACAAATAGCCTGTCCGGCGAAAGTGCGGCGCTTATGACCGGTGCGTCATAAACTATAAGTCTGGTTACTATTTTACACCAGCAGCTACTTTGATACGATTTTGGAGGTGTTGTAAAACAACAAATGGGCGCTAGCCTTGAACTCACGCCCATTTGAAATGTCACGGACAAGCACTAGCTGTTGTCCCCCACACTAATTAGCGAGCATCCTACACATCAGGCTAGTGCCTGCTGGACATCCTCTTCAAATTGAAACAGCGTACAGCCACCTTTATGGTTTAGGGCTTCTGCCGCACTGATCTCACGAACTTTCTTAAAAAAATCGGACCGCAAAACTTCCAGCATCGAGTGTTTCTGTAAACTAAGTTCTGAATACGGTGAGAACGGACAAGGCTCTGCAGCACCGTTCGCATTGATGTGGAAGAACCCGCGTCCTGCCGCTAAGCAACCACCCATTGCGTCCTCGTCACCAGGGAAAGAAAGCATGATCATGCCTTTGTTTTGCTTGTCAGCGCGCAGGTTGTCCACGCGCATTTGTAGAGCCTCTAGTTCTTCCGGGTTGAGAATTAAGTGATCTGTGCCCTCCTCAACCGGCACATACTCCACAAAAAATACCAGACCACAGCCACGATCGCGGATGTCACGCACAAAATCGCCCTCAGTGACATCGTCTTTATTTTCGCTGGTCACCGTGATGGATGCGCCATATAAGATTCCGCGCTCTNNTTTTAGCAATTTGGCAGTTGCCCAAACCGCTTCAGAAACTCCCTCGCCTCGACGTTCATCGGTTTGGCACTCATCACCCTCGATGCTTAATACGGGAATCAGATTGCGATGCTCATCAAACATCTCCAAGTAATCGCTATTAATAAGCGTGCCGTTGGTAAAGATCGGGAACAGAATGTTCTTATGCTTTGATGCCGCCTCTATGATGTCACGGCGCAATAGTGGTTCGCCGCCGGCAATCAGAATAAATGATNNATGCTTCACTAAAAATACGCGCCCAATCTGAGGCGGGCATTTCTTGTATTGACTTGCCACTAGCATCTGATCCGATCTTGACTACTTTGTCATCGCTACATCCGCCGTTAGCACGTGCATAACAACCCGCACACGACAAATTGCATCTTGTAGCAATGCTGGCAATTAAAAATGGCGGAACATGAGTGCCATTCTTTTCATATTTTTCACGGATCTTTGTGCTTTTATGCAAGGCAGA
>DBCW01000064.1 GCA_002293265.1 Eggerthellales bacterium UBA948 | reverse complement strand
GCTTCCCTTTGCCCCATAAAGCTCACGCGCTTCATTTTGACCCAAGAGCTCGGGTAAAACCGTGATGGAGACGTGTGCAAGGGTAATGACGCAACCAATAGCCAGTGCAATGACAAACATCCTGTTGCGAAAGGCTCTAAGCAACTCGAATGCAACAATCGTNNATCGTTAAATCTGCTCTTCGGGAGAACCGAGATGTATAAGATGGTATGAAGGGTAGACCGACAAAACCAGGTCGTAATCGCGCTGCGCAACAACATCCCAGTCTGCGGAGTTTTTGAATTGCACGGAAAGCAATTCGTATGGCAAGCTTATTATCTTGCTGGAGTTGCTCTCGAAAGTGCCCAGCTCCTTGGGACTCTCCTCATTAAAGCTCTCAAGCAGCATGAGGCTTACCCCATTTTTCCAGGCATCGGATTGAAGCATGAGTGAGGTAAGCTCAAGACGGAGCTTTTCAGTACTCCCGTTGGTCACTTCGACATCAACGACAATTAACTTAAAGTTATTGGTGCTACCCGTTTCGGCATCGTCTAAGTCTCCAAAGTAACTTGTATAGCCCGGCGCAATCTGCTCCACATAGTTGCCGTCATATACTTTAGATCCAACAACTGACAACGAGAAACTACCGCCATCGATCTTATCCCCAATGCTATGCTCTATGCAGGGTATGCTGGGGGCTGTGTAATTGACATAGATTATTCGCACAGACACTACGGTTAGTAAAATGATGAGGGTGCTCAGTACGATAAGGCTGCGAACCGTAAAGTGAGATTTAAGCCGACTCATCGTGCTTCACCTCATAACACTTCGTGATCTTGCCCTCATACATTTCAATGACCTCATCAGCCATCGATATCAGCTCTTGAGTGTCATGACAAGCGACGATCAGCAAAGCGCCCTCACCCTTCTTTTTGAGAATGAGGTCGCGAATCCCATCGATGCCGCTCTCATCAAGCGCGTTGAACGGTTCATCTAAGAGAATCAGCTCCGGGTTTTCGATACATGCAGCTGCTATGCCGAGTCTTTGCCGCATCCCTAATGAATACTTCTTGTATGAACGCTTGTCCATCGGGTCAAGCCCAACACTAGTTAACGTATCTTTGAGCTCTTGCTTTGTTGCAACGCCGCGAATCATTGCAAGAAGCCTCAGGTTTTCCAGGCCCGTATACTTCGAGATAAACGCAGGGTTTTCTATAAGGGCGCCTACGCTTTTAGGGAAAGACAGGTCTTTGCCTAAAACAGCGCCATCAATTTCGATGGTTCCCGACGATGGCCTTATCAAACCGCAAATAGCTCTCATGAGCATGGTTTTTCCGGAACCGTTGATGCCACGAAATCCGTATATCCTGCCGCTTTGCATCTCAAGTCTTATGTCGTCTAAGACAACGCGCCCTTTGATCGTTTTGGAAAGGTTGTTGATGATGATGTGCATACAAATCCTCTATTTCTACGAGTAGATTCAAGCGATTCCATTTGTTTTTGTATGCAGTATGCGTGTGGGTTGTCACAGAACATGCAATGCGATGTCACAAAGTGGTAAATAATTCAGCCGAAAACGTTTTAAACGTATTCAGATCATTCGATTGTCTCTTGTTCGACGCCAAGGAGGCCATTTCTTGTTGCGTCTTTGTCCCAAATATCAAACCAGGACAATGCGCTATCACCCTCTTCAAAGACGAGACTGCTGTCAAGTGCCTTGCCTGTCATCATGTCGATAGCACAGAAAAAGATTCCGCCCTCAATCTCTGCGGATACATACCACCTCGTGAAATCAGAACTGATGATTGGTCCCACCAATACGCGATCGGTAAAAGATTTGCCGAACTCTCGCTCGCAGGCCTCTAACGCAGCAGCAGTTGCATATTGGGGTGTAACCGCATCCACCGGAATGACTTCACCTTCATCATTGACAACTATGCGAAGTGAGTTTGAGGTGTCTGCTCCTATCGGATTTGTCTCGAAAGGTTGAACCTGATCGATAGCTCCGGTTTTAATCACACCTTCGCCACTGTAAATACTGAGTGACAATATTGCGTTAGCCGAAATAGTTCCGGTAACAATCAAAACAACGGCTAGCCCGACAGTCAAAAAGAAGCTGCCTAGTTTTTTTGCTGAGGGCGATACCTTATCTCGCTCAGGGTTGTTGTTTTTCATGTCGCCCACATCGTCTCCGCATAATAAAAGTTCATTGACGGCCGGTGAAAGTCAAAGTGGCAATCGTACCCTCACCGGGTGTTGAGGCATAGCTCAAATCAGCTTTATGTATCGCGGCAATTTTATAGCATAACGAAACGCCCAATCCTGTGCCCCCCGATTTCCTACTTCTCGAAGTGTCAACGCGATAGAACGGTTCTCCCAAGCGGCGTAATTCTTCTGCACTCATACCGCGCCCCGAGTCAATTATTTTCAAAATAACATTATCACCAAGTAGTGTGGCCTGAAGCTTGATACTCCCACCATCCGGGCAGTCTTTACACGCCCTAATAGCATTGTCGAATAAATTGATGAGTAAGCTTTCCATAAGGATGTCATCACAAGCGATTTTAACTTCGGGAATGGGATCGGGCACGATGATCGGCGATGTTTTGTTTGCATCAGTTTGAACCGACAGGATAGCACGCTGAACGATATCTTGTAGGTTAATCGGTATGAGCTCTATAGCGTCATGATCCAGAGATGCAAGTTGCAACATGCGCTGTGATATCTTCCTTAATCTTGCGCTTTCATCGATGATGTAATCAAGCGACGAACCTTGTTCATCTTCTGTAAGTTCGGCGATTCTCATATATTCCGCATATCCTTGAATTGCGGTAAGCGGAGTGCGTATCTCATGGGAAAGATCGGCTGCCATGCGCGAGTTTTTTTCTGCCACCTGCTGTAGTTCATTCATGTTTTGAACAGCAGTGTCTGCCATAGCATTAAATCCCCGTGCCAAATCTCGCACCTCATCATGTCCACTCACCTTCGCTCGTTCACTGAAGTCACCTTGTGCAAACCGGTTTGCACTGCCGGCAAGTCTCTCTAGCGGTTTTGACAGGCTGCGTAAAACAAAATACAAGCCAATAGTAAGTAGAACG
Organism: Eggerthellales bacterium UBA948; assembly: GCA_002293265.1. GTDB lineage: Bacteria > Actinomycetota > Coriobacteriia > Coriobacteriales > UBA8131 > UBA8131. Next base: position 1,155 of record DBCW01000064.1, on the reverse strand, counting down.
GAAACGACAAAACTACCGACCAGCAGAGAATTCTTCATGTCGCCCCAGGTAGTCGTCATTTCCGATAAGGAGCGTGTGCATACAAGCACACCTGACTGTTGATTGTCTGAAATTCGGCTGGAGACGATAACATACAAACGTCCGTCCACACGCTCCGTTGTCCATAGTTGCGCTCCCTCTTCTTTTGGCATCAATGACCCGATGTTGTCAAGAGCAGGTAGGTTGCTAAATAGTGTTTTACCATCATAGTCAAAACGGGTGAACAACCCATCATGCGCATAATAATTGCCATACGATCTAAAAAGAGCATCCGGCTTTACTTCAGAATCCTTATTAGTTGCAGTCAAATCCTTTACTACGTTTTGCGCTATGAAGTCCTGTTCGCTTTTTGCTTTTTCTATTTCACTCTCAAGCATCTGCTGCCAGTTTTGCCAACCGACGAAGATGATGCCGCTGTATATTGCCAACAAGACGAGCGACAGAGTGAAGAGATAAGTTTTTTGCCAGAACCGAAATTTCATATCAAGCTCGCGTGGATAGACGATAACCGAGTTTGTAGACAGTGTGGATTCTGTCTTCCCATCCCAGCTTCTTTCTGAGTCTCAGTACGTGCATGTCTACAGTACGACTTTCGCCATCAAAATCAAACCCCCATACCAACTCCAACAGTTTGGAGCGCGAAAGTGCTATATTTCTGTTGATTATGAGGGTTTCCAAAAGTTCGAATTCTTTGGGTGTGAGCACGATTTCTTTTTCACTTGAATCAGTATTGTTCTCTCCCAGTACGAAGACCTGACGTGTGTCTAGCTCTACTCGGATATTGCCCAACTCAAATACCTGCTGGAGCTTATTTGTGCGGCGAAGTACAGCTTCTACTCGTGCCAATAGTTCCAGTATTTCAAAAGGTTTAACAATATAGTCATCCGCACCGAGCCCCAAACCTTCAAGACGGCTACTCAGACCGTCCTTTGCAGTTACGAAGATGACGGGAATATCCGGCCTCATGCGCCGCTTCACCTCAAAGCCATTCATGCCCGGCATCATAACGTCAAGCAAAACCAAGTCATAAAGAATTTCTTGGGTTTTACCTATGGTTTCCACCCCATCATATGAAGCATCGACAAAATGTCCCACCAAGCGAAGATTTCTACATAT
>DBCW01000052.1 GCA_002293265.1 Eggerthellales bacterium UBA948 | reverse complement strand
CCGCCTTCGCGAAAATGACAGAGGAACGAAACGTAAATGGCAGAAATTCTCTCATTTTGCGGTAAAGAACCTTAGTCTTAGTGCATTTGATACTACCGAGACAGAACTAAAACTCATAGCTGCTGCGGCAATCATGGGGTTTAGCAACAGACCAAAGGCAAGGTAGAAGACACCGGCGGCTATTGGTATGCCGATGATATTGTAAATGAATGCCCAAAACAGGTTCTGCTTAATATTTCTCATCACTGCCCTACTTAAGCTGATCGCTGTAGGTACGTCCATCAGATCGCTTTTCATCAACACGATATCAGCAGATTCTATAGCCACATCGGTTCCTGCGCCGATAGCAATACCCACATTTGCCCTGGCAAGTGCGGGCGCATCGTTAATGCCGTCGCCCACCATTGCTACTTTATGACCGCTGTCTTGTAGAGCACGCACCTCGCGCTCTTTGTCTTCAGGCAGGACTTCGGCTATGACTTTTTTAAGCCCTACTTGATCACGAATAGCATCGGCGGTTTTTGCGTTGTCACCGGTAAGCATGATGACATCTATTCCCATATTTGTAAGTTTTTCGATAGCATCTTTACTGGTAGGCTTAACAACGTCGGCAACGGCTATAATGCCCAAAAGCTTGTCACTCTCTGCAAAGTAGAGCGGAGTCTTGCCTTCTTTGGCATACTTGTCGCCTTGCAGAGCATACTCACCAAGATCTACTCCGTAATTATGCATAAGCTTGATATTACCGGCAAAAACGGTTTTTTGATGCAAGATACCTTTGATGCCTTGGCCCACAAGCAGCTCGTATTCACTGATATCTAAGAGCTCTAAACCGCAATCGTTTGCCTTGGCGATAATTGGATCTGCAAGAGGATGACCGGACATTTTCTCCAATGAGGCGGCCACCTGAAGCAAGTGCTCTTCCTCCACACCAACCGCCACAATATCAGTGACCACAGGTTTTCCTTCGGTGACGGTGCCGGTCTTGTCTAACACCACGGTATCAATGCCGTGGGCAACCTCCAAAGACTCGGCCGATTTTACAAGAATGCCATTTGCCGCGCCGCGCCCGGTGCCTACCATAATAGCTGTAGGCGTTGCCAAACCCAACGCGCAAGGGCACGAGATGACCAGGACAGATATAGTGATGGCAAGCGCGAACTCAAAGCTATTGCCCATGAGCATCCAAATAGCACCGACAGCAAGCGCAATCAAAATGACCACCGGAACAAAAACACCACTGATCTTATCCGCCAACTTTGCAATTGGCGCTTTGGATGAGGTAGCCTCGTCTACCAACTGTATGATCTTGGCTAATGTTGTATTTTCGCCAACAGCTGTTGCCTGCATTTTAAAGTAGCCGGTCTTATTTATCGTACCGCCCGTTACCTTGTTGCCCGGCTGTTTTTCGACCGGCAGGCTCTCACCGGTAATGGCGGATTCATCAACCGAAGATGTGCCTTCAACTATTACACCATCAACGGCAATGCTGTCGCCGGCTTTAACGATCAAAATATCTCCGCTGATAACTTCTTCAACAGATATCTCTTGCTCTGCACCGTCTCTAAGCACCACGGCGGTCTTGGGAGCGAGATCCATCAGCTTAGTAATGGCATCAGAGGTACGGCTCTTTGCTCGGGCTTCGAAGTATTTTCCCAGAGTAATGAGTGTGAGTATGATACCGGCAGACTCAAAATACAGATTCATCGAAGCCGCGTGGACAACGTCCATGTCGTCTATCGAAAAACCCCAAGACAACCTGTAGATGGCGTAAATGCCATAAGCAAACGCCGCGCCTGAACCCAAGGCAATCAGAGAGTCCATGTTTGGAGAGAGCTTTACCAGATTTTTGAACCCCACCTTAAAGAAGCGGTTGCCAACAACTATGATTGGCAGCGCCAGTAAGAATTGAGTGAACGCAAATATCATCGAGTTATGCATTCCTGTAAGAATGCTCGGCAGTGGCCACTCCAACATATGACCCATTGCCAGGTAGAAAAGCGGTATGGCAAAAACTGCCGAGACGATAAGTCGCATTTTCATTTTCTGCATTTCTGCCGCAGCAGGGTCAGACGCTTTTTCGCCCCTTACCTGCACTTTGGTGGCTTTTTGCTTTTGCAATGATGCCGAAAATCCGATGTCTGAAATCCGCTTAATAATTTGCGCATCGCTGACAGCGCTTTTATCGTAAGAAACAGACATGCTGTTCTTGAGCAAGTTTACACTTACGCTTTGCACGCCTTCCAGCTTTGACACAACCTTCTCAATCCTAGCCGAACAAGCCGAGCAAGTCATACCGCCTATATCATATTGCTCTTTTACCATTAGCAATCCTCTTCATCGGCAAGTAACAAGTAATAATCCACTAACTTCTATTGTAGATCAAAATACTATGCAAAAGGAAAATTAAGCCACCCTGTTGTCATCTTGATTCTTTGGAATGAATAAACGGGGTGGGGGAAGCACGAGCAGACAAGAAACCGTCCTCTGTCTACTCGCCTTCTGTCTAACCCACGCATGTTTTACATCGCAAATAGATCGTCCATTGTTATTTCTGATTGTGCTGCACTGCGATATCCACTGTTTGTAAGACCGTAGGTGGTAATCATAGTTGTGTGTAAGGCTTTTTCTTGTACTGTTGCGTCGAATCTCTCTATTTTTTAGCAGTTTTCGACGCTATATCAAAAGTCTAATATAAGCCCAAATCTCGTTTCTTGTCTTTGCAGTGGCATGGCACCAACACCGGAACTTCGCCCCAAGTGGCTTGCATTCTTTGCAGTTCTACTTCTACATTGTAGAGCTGTTTAATAACTGCGCTGCTTAAGCTATTTTCCGGATCATCATGTAGCTCGGCTACTCCGTCTTGTATCACTAAAACTCTATCGCTATAAAGTAATGCGTGCTCTGGATTGTGTGTTGACAAGATGACCAGATATCCTTGATCTACTAGTTTTCTGATCTGTGCCATGACGCGGTATTGATTTCCGTAATCCAGGTTTGCTGTGGGTTCATCCATAACCAAGATAGACGATTTTTGCGCCAGAGCTCGTGCTATTAAAACTAGTTGACGTTCACCACCGGATATCTCTGCATAACCGCGCTCTGCCAGGTGGGATATATTCATCAGCTCCAGCATTTCCTCAGCAATTTTTTGCTCAGCTGCGCGCGGACTGCGCATTTTATCAACCAGTGTGTTGGTACCCATCAGCACTGTCTCATAAACGATGTAATTAAATGTTGGTGCATGGGCTTGAGGGATGTACGCTACGCGCTTTGCAACTTCCAGTATCGATAGTTGATTGATTCTATTTCCGCCTATCAAGACTTCACCTTTGTAATCTGTGAGAAACCCCAATATGCATTTGAACAAAGTCGTCTTGCCGGCACCGTTTTGACCAAGTAGACAGATGCACTCGCCTTTGCCGGCAGAGAAACTCACACCTTTTAACACTTTGTGCTTCTTGTAAGCAAAGTGTACGTCTTTTACTTCTAATAATGCTTCCATCTGTTTTCCCCTTTGTTTATCAAATTCGGTTTCCTCTATCAAGTATCAGGTATACAAAGAACGGTGCTCCGATGAATGCGGTAAGTATGCCTATTGGTATCTCGGCAGTTACAAGTGAGCGCGATACACAATCTACCAGCATCAAAAAAGCCGCGCCCATCAACATGGACACCGGCATGGTTGTGCGGTAATCATAACCGGCTACCATGCGTGCGAAGTGCGGAATGATAAGACCCACAAAGCCAATAACACCGCTTATACCGCCGCGGATAGTCTCTTCAACTTCCGCCACGTTAATGCCGCCGGCCATATCGATAACATCACCATGAACCGTCCCTGCGATCACGGCAGTTGTACCACTGTCTTGTCCGTAGTAGACCTTTTTGCGATCTGCTTGCGGTATCGCGTCAACAGCCTTTTTGGTATCAGCTAAAGTAGTTTCAATGTAAGTTGCCAACTCCTCAGCACGCTCGGTCTCGTCAACTAGCTCCCCCAGTTTGCGGTAAGCGTCAGCCATGTTGTCCAGTTCCATGTTGATAAAAACTGACGGAATGCCGGTTTTGTCCTGAACACCTTGCATGTCCTCGGTAACTGTCTCTTTAGCCTCACCTATATCGATAACTATTTGAGTGCCGGCCGCCAAAACAGATTCAAGATTTAGCGTATCCCCGTAGAAGTTTCCAAATACCGGCAGCTTTGCATAATCACTATCGATGTATGGAAGCTGTGCGTCTGTCACCTCTTGGCCAAGTCCCACCAACCTGTCCGGACAAAGCGTGTATAGCACCAACTGAGCCAAAGGACCGGATGGTGCAATGCGCTGCATGTCGCCCGGAACCTCTACATCTCTGCCGGCATCATCGGTAAATGTGAAATCCGCCCGCTTCTCGGGCGTGGTGGTAGCCGGATCAGCAGTGGTAGTTGTTTGAGAATCGCTTGTCGACGCTGTCTGCGTATCTTGCGCCTGACTGCACCCCACAACCACCACCAATAGCAATGCTGATAAAAATACTGCGATTAGTTGCTTTACTTTCATAGCTCTCCTCCTAGTTTCTGTTCTCTCTTTTATTGCATGCACTATTGACTATTTTATGCACACTTTAGTTTCTTTATAGAATTAGATAATCATTTTGCTCTATGGTTCTTAATTAACCTTTTATATGCAGACTTCACATCCAATTTCTATAAGTATTGGNNGCTGTTCTGAGAACTATAAGATGTCAATATGGCTTTTTTGAGGATAATTAAACTTATTGCAGGGACGGAGGAATTATCATGGATAAGCCATATAAGCACGAATCATATCTTAAGAAAATCAGGTGAAAAAAGTGACACAAGGAGTTCTTTGGCTTGATCTCTATGGCTAATCCGACTTACTTCTCCCCAGCTCTTGGATAGATATTCTTGGGCTAAGTTGGCAAGCCCTGAGCGTGCCACTACAATTGCGTGATTATAAAGTGGCGTGGAGCCTTTCTCCAATAACCTCATCGCCGAGGTAAACCCACCACCCTTGATTAATTCTAATTGACCCAGCTCATCTACGATGAGCAGACCTTTGCACTGCCACGGAGACGGATCTGGAGTGTCAGTTTTTTCATCCCCCTGACTCAGAACCGTCTCCTTGTCACACAACGCCATAATCGAATCAAAGTGTTTGTTGATGACAGCTATCGTCGCATCAGGAATTATCCAACCAAGACCGGCTTTTGCGCTTTGCCATGCATCGTTCACTCTACTGCCTTTCTCGGCAATATCACGTCTGATAGCAAAAAGCGCTCTGCGCATACTTGGCAGAAATACTGTTTCGATACCCAGCTTCTCGTATTCTTTAATGCCGCCGGTCTCTTCATGCAGCCGCCAAACTCCGGGCGAAAGAATTCCATAACAAGGCACACCTCTACCCTGCAAGTCCTCAACTAGACGCTGAAGCCATCTGGTCTTTCCCGTTTGTATATCGCCCATCAAAATGAATATCAAGTTTTGGTGCCCCTTAACAAAACCATAAACATTCCTTGCATAACAGGTTCATGGCAGAGGACTGCGAATGCATAACTGCTAGATTTCTGAATAGTAGGCACCTTCTGCGCATGGTTTACATACATCGGCACCGTCGATAGTTACATGACGACCATCAGATACTCGCTCGCCGCATTTGCTGCAAACTGTTGCAGCTCTTGGTTTGCCTGGCAAATCTGTATCTTGGTAGTTGACCTTAACTTTTGTCACACTAAATATATCCTCGTCGGGTATATCACTATAAAAATCGATCAAGTCAGCGCCCTCAGGAGGACTCATTTTCTTAATGCTCGCAAGTCTTATGGACTCTCCTGTTGCTGTGTTTAAAAACGTTGCCGCTGATTTTCCGTAATCAAACCACTTGAGCCTGCGCTTACCAAGCTTGCATCCGGTTACCGTGCTGATAGCATCTGCAAGGCAACGATCACACTCAATATATACAATCAAATCTCTAAACTCTTCGGGATTATCGATGCCAAGAAGCTGAAGTCCCTTGCGTGCCATTCGCACTCCAATAATCTGTCCCGAGCATAAGTGTCCATGATAAGCGACCGCTTCCTGGAGATCTTGTTCAAATGTTCTCATTTGCTTAACTCCTTTTCTAAGTTTTTAAGATATGTAAAACCAAACGACAAATCGAGCCCATATACTTTAAACATTATGACTTGCAAAGAAACATCGAGTAATTCGGTACTTACTTAGCTTTCCTTTAGAGTAAACATTCTTAGCGCCCCGTCAAATCCTACGCCCTGTTTTACACCGACTTTGATCTTCTCTGCAGCAATCACCACTCTTGCAACTACCCATATATAACTCCTTATTTGCCCTCAGTTTTCTATTTTGTATAGTATATTCTGAACAACAGATAAATTAAAGCTTTACTTGTCCAATCTTT
>DBCW01000163.1 GCA_002293265.1 Eggerthellales bacterium UBA948 | reverse complement strand
CCACGGAGGTAATTATCCCGCCGTAAACCCGGCAGATGGCACAGTTGAGATAACAGCTCAAAGTCACAACTACAGCGTCAAGTTTGAGTCATTGGGTAGTTTGGATGCAGATTTGAGCGGTGGCATCACCCAGCATCCGGACAGTTTACGGTTTTGGATAGAAAAAGGCATCGCACCGGTTGTAAAAAATGCCAAGCTGGGACGTATCCAACTCACGCATATAAATCTTAACGATGCTACTGNNTACTGTCGAGGGTTTAAAGTATTTAGATCAAAACACATTCAGTACTCAGTTCCATCCCGGACTTAACCCCGGACTCATAAAATCTAACACAGCTTATGACCTGATCGCACAGATTTTGGCGAACAAATAAGGTGATGCAAGCTAAGAGAAGTTAACTGATCTGCAAGTATACAAAGCACTGCGAAGGGTAATTAAAATGCCAAGAAGAGAAGATATAAAACGCATCATGGTCATAGGCTCCGGTCCGATAGTGATCGGTCAAGCCTCAGAGTTTGACTATTCCGGTGCACAAGCCTGTAAAGTTTTATTGGAGGATGGCTTTGAGGTCATTTTGGTCAACTCCAATCCGGCAACCATCATGACCGACCCAAAGATGGCCACGCGCACATACGTAGAGCCACTAACGGTAGAGAGCTTAAGACGCATCATTGAGATCGAAAGACCGGATGCATTATTGCCAACACTAGGTGGTCAGACCGGCCTGAACAGCGCCGTTGAACTAAAACATGCAGGTGTAATAGATGAGTTTAACGTGGACATCATTGGCTGCGATGTTGAGGCCATCGAGCGTGGCGAGGACAGAAAACTTTTTGCTGAAGCCATGGCAGAAATCGGATTAGAATGCGCTCGCTCCGGTTACGCGTATAGCATAGAAGACGCTGAAGATCTTGTTGAAGAATTGGGCTTTCCGCTGGTTATTCGACCTTCGTTTACCTTAGGCGGCGCAGGCGGCGGAATTGCCTATACCATAGAAGAACTGCGTAAGATTGTTGCACACGGTCTTGATCTGTCACCGGCAGGTGAGGTACTCGTAGAAGAAAGCGTTCTCGGTTGGAAAGAGATCGAGATTGAGGCAATGCGCGATACTAAGGGTAACGCGATCATTATCTGCTCCATTGAAAACTTTGATGCGATGGGCGTTCATACCGGAGACAGCATAACGGTAGCGCCGGCAATGACTCTTACAAGTTTGGAGTATCAGCGCATACGTGACGCATCGATTGCTATTTTAGAAAAGATCGGTGTTAAATCAGGCGGATCAAACATTCAGTTTGCCGTAAATCCTGACAATGGTCGACTGATAGTAATAGAGATGAATCCACGGGTATCGCGCTCCTCAGCACTTGCATCTAAGGCCACCGGTTTTCCGATCGCCAAGTTTACTGCGCGTTTGGCCACCGGATATACACTTGACGAGATGTTAAATGATGTGACCAAGACCACGGCTGCATGCTTTGAACCTTCGATCGATTATGTTGTCGTTAAAGTACCACGTTTTGCGTTTGAAAAATTTAAGGGCACGGACACCACGTTAACCACACGCATGAAAGCGGTTGGCGAGATTATGTCCATTGGTCGCACTTTTGAAGAAGCTTTAGGCAAGGCCATGCGCTCTTTAGAAAACGGCAGAAGCGGTCTTGGCAAAGACGGTAAGGACAAGTTTGACGAGCAAAAATTCTCCCACTACGTTAGCCTGCCTACCGAGCAACGNNCATCTACTATATTGCCGAGGCGTTGCGTAGAGGTTGGACTGTGGAGGATGCCTCCAAGGCTTCAAGTATCGACCCTTGGTTTATCAACTGCCTTAAAAACATGGTGGATGCAGAAAAACTTGTTGAAGGTCGCAGGTTAGACCAGATTAGCGCTATGGATTTACGTCAAGTAAAACGCATGGGTCTTTCAGATGTTCAGATTGCTTTCCTTACCGGAACAGAAGATGAGAAACTCGTACGAGCCAAGCGTAAGGAACTTGATGTCGTGCCGGTGTTTAAGGCTGTAGACACTTGTGCCGGTGAGTTTGCTTCCGACAGCAATTACTATTACAAAACATACGAAAGCACCAGCGAAGTTCGCCATACCGATAAGCCAAAGGCGATGATACTTGGAGCCGGGCCTAATCGTATCGGGCAAGGTATCGAGTTTGATTACTGTTGTGTGCATGCAAGCTATGCGCTTGCTGAGCAGGGATATGAGACCATCATGGTCAACTGTAACCCCGAGACCGTATCTACAGACTATGATACATCTGATCGCCTTTATTTTGAACCGCTGACATATGAAGATGTAATGGATATTGTAGATGTTGAAGCGCCGGAAGCTGTTTTGGTAACTTTGGGTGGACAAACTCCGCTCAAACTTGCATGGTCATTAGAGGAAGCCGGCGTTAACATCATGGGAACCAAACCTGAGGCCATCGATCTGGCAGAAGACCGCGAGCGTTTTGCCGGTTTATTAGACGAGCTGGGTATTGATTACCCGCAATCCGGCACGGCAACGTCTTTAGAAGAAGCTTTAGAGGTAGCAGATCGTATTGGATTTCCGCTGCTTGTACGTCCAAGCTACGTATTGGGCGGACGAGGTATGGTCATTGCTTACAACAGCCAATATTTGGAGCAGTATATGCTGGAAGCCACACGTGTAACGCCGGATCATCCCGTTTATCTCGACCATTTCTTGGAAAGTGCGATCGAGGTTGATGTCGATGCGTTGTGTGATGGTGAAGAAGTCTACATCGGTGGTCTTTTGGAACACATCGAAGAAGCCGGCATACATAGCGGAGACTCAAGCTGCTGCACACCACCGTTTTCTTTGTCCGATCCGATAATTGCAACTATTCGTGAATACACCAAAAAACTGGCTTTGGCTGTTGGCGTTAAAGGCGTTTTGAATGTTCAGTTTGCTGTGAAAGATACGACCGTTTATGTGATCGAAGTTAATCCGCGTGCCAGTAGAACAGTGCCATTTACCGCCAAGGCCACAGGAGTGCCGCTGGCAAAATGTGCAGCTCGCATCATGTCCGGTCAAAGCATTGCATCGCTGAATCTGCCACCGGACGACAGAGAGATCGATCACTATAGCGTAAAAGAGGCGGTCATGCCCTTTGGTAGATTCCCCGGAGCTGACATTGTGTTAGGTCCGGAGATGAAATCTACCGGTGAGGTTATGGGTATTGGCAGAAGTTATCCGATAGCCTACGCCAAAGCAGCTCTATCAATTGATTATTCGCTGCCAACCGGTGGCACTGTGTTCATCAGCGTATGCGACCGCGACAAGCGTCAAGTGCTTAATTTAGCCAACCAGATGCATCACTTGGGCTTCAAGATCGTCTCCACAACCGGTACAGCTAAGGCAATAGAAGCCGTGGGTATTCCGGTGGAACATGTACGCAAAATACATGAGCAACGCCCAAATATCGGTGATGACATTGCTAACGGTAAGATTGACCTGATGATCAATACGCCATTTGGACAAGAAACGCGCTCCGACGGTTTTCATTTGCGTACCGCTGCCGTAAGACACGGCATCTGTTACGCCACAACACTTGCAGGTGCCACTGCACTCAGCCGAGCAATTGAGGTGGCTCAAAGCGCCAAAGAAGGTAAGTCAACACTTGAGCCAATCGCTCTTCAAGACTTGGAGCAATGGAATGTGTGACGAGGTGTCTGTAAGCGAGCAAACGTCATCTTCTGTTTTAACAAACGAGACGCAAGTCGATCGTGCAAGAGCTACATATAGTTGTTGCCAGGTTATTGAAAACACTTCCTTGGGTATGGGCATGGGTCTTGTGACGCTTGAAGCACCTATAATAGCTTCAAGTATAAAACCCGGGCAATTTGTACACCTGTGTGTAAGCGACCCCGAAAGTGTAATGATACTGCGTCGCCCGCTTAGCGTATGCGCTTACAACGCTGAACTTGGAATCATCAGCATCTTTTATCAGGTTAAAGGCAAAGGCACTAAAGCCTTGGCGCAAGTGGAAAAGGGGCGAAAATTGGATCTGATAGGTCCGATCGGGCGGCCTTGGATAATTCCAAACCAGACCTCAAAAGCGTTGCTCGTAGGAGGAGGAGTTGGATGTGCGCCTTTAACTCCGCTTTACCATGAGATGATCAGACGCGGAATTGATGTAAAGATGATTCGTGGCGCACAAAACGCCAACATGATGAAGACCCTAAGTGTGCTTGACAATGTTGAATGTGATCGTGAGATGATACTTACAACTGATGATGGCAGCATAGGTTATCACGGATTTGTAACAGAGCCTGCTCGTGAATGCTTGAAAACTGAGCAGTATGACTATGTTGCCACCTGCGGACCGGAGATCATGCAAAAATTGATTGCCGGTATTGCCGCTGATGCAGGAGTTTACTGCGAGGTATCGCTTGAGCGACGTATGGCTTGTGCGGTAGGCGCATGCCTTTCGTGTGTTGTTGATACAGTTAACGGTAAAAAACGAGCATGTATAGACGGACCGGTATTTGATGCGAGCGTGGTCAGATGGTAGCTGAAAAAGCGTGGAAGAATGTAGACCTAAGCGTTGACATCGCCGGTCTTAAAATGAAAAATCCCTTTACCGTGGCATCAGGTACATTTGCTTCCGGAAAAGAATATGCTGATCTTTGGGCAGCAACATTGACTGCTAATAGTAAGTGCCAATCGCCTGATTGTGACAGGATCCGTATTGAGCGACTGATAGCGCTTGGCTTAAGCGAAGAAAAACCGCTGTCGATAATGGGTGCTGTTACCACTAAAGGTGTTTCGCATAAGCCTTGGTCCGGAAACGATGGTGTAAGAATTACTGAGACCAGCAGCGGGATGCTTAATTCGATCGGTCTGCAAAATCCGGGAGTTGAGGAGTTTTGCAGCAAAGATATTCCTTGGTTGGCGTCGCAGGATGTGCCTGTGATTGTTAACGTCTCCGGTCATTCGGTGATCGAATACACCGAGGTGATAAAGTGTTTAGAGCTTGAGGATGCTGTATCAGCCTATGAGGTTAATATATCTTGTCCGAATGTAGATTGTGGTGGTATGAGCTTTGGTACAGATACTAAAGCTGCAAACGATGTTGTTACTGCCTGCAGGGGTATAACAAAGAGACCATTGATAGTTAAGCTGACTCCAAATGTTACGGATATAACCGAGATCGCCCGCGCTTGTGAAGCCGGGGGAGCGGATGCTTTGTCGATGATAAACACCGTTGCCGGTATGGCGATAGATTATCACACGCGCAAACCGTTATTTAATAGAAAGGTTGCCGGACTGTCCGGCCCGGCAATTAAACCGGTGGCTCTGTACGCAGTGAACAGAGTTCATGCGGTTGTTAAGGTTCCTATTATTGGTATGGGTGGGATTTCGTGCGCGGAAGATGTTTTTGAGTTCTTGTTAGCCGGCGCATCAGCGGTAGCGATAGGTAGTATGAACTTTTCTGATCCGCTCAGCATCCCTAATATTCTTAGCGATTTTATCGATCTGTGTGTATGTGAAGGTGTAAGCGATATCAAAGAGTTGATCGGTGGACTAAAATAAATTGTGGAGGTTGTTAAATGAATGAGACCAGAATGAATGATGATGAGATACTCGCAGCTTTTAAAAATACTGATGCAATTCGCAAAGGTCATTTTAAGCTAACTAGCGGACGTCATTCTGATACATATATACAATGCGCGCGAGTACTGGAGCACCCCAATCTGACCATGAAACTTGCTACAGAGGCTACTCGTCGCATTTCTTCGAGAATAGATATAGATCTTGTGGCTTCTCCTGCAGTGGGGGGAATACTGTTTGGCTTTGCTGTCGCTGCTGCCATAGACAAGCCTTTTATATTTAGTGAGCGCGTGGACGGCAAGATGACGTTTCGCCGATCATTTGAAGTCGCGCAAGGTGCAAATGTTTTGATTGCTGAAGACGTTGTAACAACCGGCGGATCAGTAGTTGATGTCTGTGAGTTGGTTAGGGCTAATGGCGGAAACGTAGTGGCGATAGTTTCTTTGATTGATCGTGGTGCTGAGCCAACGTTTGGTGCTCCATATTATCCGTTACTAAAACTACAAACTCCATCTTGGGAAGAGGCAGAATGTGACCTGTGTAAGCAAGGAATAGAAATATATTCGCCGGGAAGTCGCAGAATAAATAAATAAATAAATAAATGTGAAAACGATGTTTAATTTGGCAATTAGAGTTAAAATACTTACAATACGTGCGGGAAGCTATGGAGGAAAAAAATGTGGAGCTCTTGCAATCCAAAAAATGATTCCGATTTGCAGGCATGTGCCGAGCTGGGAAAATCGCTGAACAGGTTATCGCAACCAACGATTCTAACCTTGCTGGCCAGAGCAGACGGACCAATGCATGGCTATATCATTGTGCAGCAAGCAGCGGATTCACCAATGTTTGGTGGCACAAAGCCCGATGCGGCAGGTATTTATCGCACTTTAAAGCGCATGGAAGAAAGCGGTTATGTGGTTTCTGAGTGGGAGACTCCTGAAGAGGGTTCGGCCAGAAGATTGTTTTCGCTAACTAAATCCGGGCGTGATAATTTGCGTCGTTGGATAGATGCACTGGCATGCTACAGGCTGACGCTTGAGGAACTACGTGAAGAAGCATCCGGAGCGTTAGGCATTGATATTCCTGACACACCGCGATGTTCTCACTAAAGCACTAATTATTAATACAACTTCTTCTTTACAAGGAAAAGATATTCTTTGACATGAATGTCTCTATCATGAAGATTTCTGGAACCACGAAAGGTGTTATATCTGACTCCGGTTATTTTTACCTCGCCGATGCCATTTAGAAAATAAGCGAAATCTTCGTACGAGATAAAGCCTTCGCTATTGTACGAAATCAACATATACTTGGCTCTGCAATTACGTATTACCTCAAAAAGTTCATCCTGAGCTTTCCTGGGTTGATTAAACAGCGAACGATTCCACGCATTGGGTATTCCTGACACTTCACTTATTTCTTGAGGCCGTTTATAGGATGCAAGTATGTTCAACATGAAGTAGTTGGAACCATACGGATGTTGATTGTAGGGCGGGTCAAGATAAGCCAGATCTACGAGATGTAGCTCACTTACTACTCGCGAAGCATCTTTTTGCGTGACATAAGAATCACAGTTGAACCGAGAAAAAATTGGCTTTTCAACCCTAATATCGCCAAGAATTCTTGTCAGCGCATTTTTGCCGACGCCACCAAAACAGCCAATTCCATTCGCATCTTTATAAAAACCCTTAAAGACTCCGGCAGTGTTTGCATGAATGGAAGCTTGCGTTAATAGGGGAGCAAGAAAGAATTTTTGTACGTCTAGCGGAAGTTTCGCGATCTGTTGACGTGCAGTATCAAGATACTCAGCGTTCCTTCGCGAGTAGAATGCTCTCTCACCGGCCTTGATATTTTCATCATCCTTTGGCGCATAAAGCTGAGTAATAAAACCATTACTGTTCCAGTTAATCTTAATTTCATGATTTAGCTGGTTTAAAAGCTCCGTGAGATCGTCTTCTAGCAGCTTGTTTGTATTTGTGAGATAGCACTCATTAATCACTTTAGAATAAAGCTCAAGATCATTAGCGTATATAGTATTAGAATACTGCTTGAGCGCTCTGGCAACAATTCCTGATCCGGAAAATAGATCAAGTGTTATCATCTTATCTTTATTAAGTGCTCTTCGAACTTCTAAGACATAATCAATAATCATTGGAAGCAATTGCCGCTTGTTTCCAATATACGTTAAAACCTGCTTAGATAAATAATCCGAATCCTCGTCATCAAAAATAGTAGCCCCTCCATCTTGCATACAGCTTTCTCGATGCAGTCAAATCTTACAAACGATGTTGACCCTTATTGCTGATGTTCTTAATTATAAAACAATCATAATTATAACTGAGCCTAAACAAACAATAACTTTATTAGAATTTATGTATAACTGAAATTTATGCTAGATAGTATGTATGTGCGCCTAAAATCCCTTACGGGCAACACTAACACAAATACCCCTGACATGCAGGGGTATTTGGAAAAGTTGGTAGCCCGTAAGGGATTCGAACCCTCGATCTCCGCCTTGAGAGGGCGGTGTCNNCCTAAACCGCTAGACGAACGGGCCATATGTGCACGATAACCGTGCTTGTCAACGCTACCTACCTGCTATGGGACACCATAGGTGTTCGCAGGCTCACACCCCTTCTCCCTACAAACGCTCCACTGGAGCGTTTGCTTAACGGTCGAACCCTAAACCGCTAGACGAACGGGC
>DBCW01000097.1 GCA_002293265.1 Eggerthellales bacterium UBA948 | reverse complement strand
TGTTATTCCGGATAGCGTGACCAGCATCGGCGAGTTTGCTTTTTTGCAATGCAATAGCCTTGCCAGCGTAACCATTCCAGATAGCGTAACCACTATTGAGTTGCAGGCCTTTTATCAATGTGAAGCTCTGCAAAGTATTACCATTCCGAATAGTGTAACCACTATTGGTAATTTCGCCTTTGCCTGGAACACAAGTCTGACCAGCGTCACCCTTCCCGACAGCATAAACACTATCGGTGAGGGAGTTTTTGGGGCTTGCGAGGCTCTTACCAGCATTACCATTCCAAGCAGCGTGGAAACAATCGGTGATATGGCTTTTATGTTATGCTCAAGCTTGGACAGCATTACGTTTGAGAATGCTACTCCCCCGGTAATTAACTCTAACGCCTTTGATGGTGTAGTAGATGTGGGCATAGTGTATTGCCCGGAAGGTTCAGAGGCGGTCTATACCGAGTGGTTAAGTACTGTCGCAGGACTTGTTAACTGGGAGATCCTGCCCCGCGCAGTTGAAGACCTCCCTACTGTCATAGAGCATTTTGGCACCTTTAGTGGCAGCGGCACTCGTTCGGCCTCGGTGAGTACCGACTATGCAGAATTCCTCTATCTGGAATACGATGGTTTGCAAATGGATGATAGCTACTACAGCAGTACCAGCGGCAGCACTCTTATCACCTTGACAGAAGCCTATATGGATACTCTTGCAAACGGCGACTACGTGTATCGTGCAGTGTTTACCGGCGGCTATGCGGATTTACTCTTGACAGTAGATGTTCCCTCATCAGCAGCACCTTCAAGTACAGCAGGTCTCCCCCAAACAGGTGACAACAACAGGACACTCATGCCTGTCGTTCTTGCAGCCGTTTCATTGGCGGCGCTTTGTATCCTGGTACGTGGAGTAAGAAGACAGCATCAGTGAAGTCGAAAGCTAAGGTCGAAGCATAAGATCGAAAACAACGTACACCAAAAAGTATCCGAAAGTTTCTTTTACACCTGATAGAAGTCTGCTACACTATCTGAGCACTTGTGCGCGATTAGCTCAGGGGGAGAGCACTACCTTGACACGGTAGGGGTCATTGGTTCAAATCCAATATCGCGCACCATTGAATTTTTACTGGCAGGAACTCAGCTTGAGGCTTCCTGCCAGTTTTGTTTTAATACCGAAGCACTAAATCTGAGTGGGAAGTGGCGATGAGGCAAAGTGATGTAATAGTTGTGGGCGGGGGAGCTTCCGGGCTTGTGGCGGCGATATCTGCTGCCAGAGAAGATGCCATTGTCACCGTAATTGAGAAGCAAGACCGCATTGGAAAAAAGATTCTTTCTACCGGGAATGGCCGCTGTAATTTGAGCAATGCCTCAATAGCAGCAGAATCATCACTTACAAAAAGTGCCAACAAATACAATAATCCCGGTTTTGTTGAACCAACTCTTGCAAAGTATGACTGTGAAGCAATTCGTGAGTTTTTCAAAAGTATCGGGCTTCTCACCATTGTCGATGAAAAAGGCTGGGTGTTTCCTAGAACTCGTTACGCCAGCTCAGTTGTTGACGTACTTCTAAGAGAGTGTCATGCCTTAAATATTAACATTGTGACAAACTCTGAGGTCAAGCAAATAAAATACCATTTAGACGATGGACAAGATCTGAACAACCACTGGCAGATAATTACAGATACCGGAAACTATTTCTCCAAAGCACTTGTATTGGCAACTGGTTATTCAAAATTGGCTACACAGCTTGGTCTAATCATGGCAGATCCACAAGGTATACTGGGTTCGATTGCGGTAGAAGCATCCGGCATTCAAGGTCTGGATGGGGTGCGCACAAATTGTCGAGTATCTTTGTTGAGTGAGAAAAGCGTTATTGCTCATGAGGATGGAGAGGTATTGTTTAAAAAACAGGGATTGTCGGGCATTGTTATGTTTAATATCAGTCGCTTTGCACAAAAAGGACACGCAATATCGCTGGACTTGTTTCCCGAACTCTCAAAGGCGCAACTGACCGAGTTGATAAGCTGCCGTCAAGGTGCACCTGCAACTTTACTAAAAGGTCTACTCCATTCCAGGCTGGCTCAAGCAGTAATTCGCCAAGCGAACTCACACTCTAAAGAAAGTGCGTTCAGCATCTCCGACAAAGACTCAGACGAAGAAAAACCATTAAAGCCACAAGAACTATCCGACCTCGTCCAAACCATAAAAGACTTTCGCATTGAAGTAACGGGTACTCCCGATAAAAGCAAAGCCCAAGTTACTCGTGGAGGTATTTCTACATATGAGTTTAACAACAGCAACTTGCAATCGCGCAAGTTTTCAACTTTATATGCAGCCGGAGAATGTTTGGATATTGATGGGCCATGTGGAGGGTACAATCTGCACTGGGCTTGGGCATCAGGTATCATTGCAGGTCAAGAAGCAGCAAAACATCAACATAAAAAACAAAAATTCAACACAATACAAACTACGGCACGGCTATAATACAACATATTTGCACGATGCTTTATCATGTTCCTTTGCACTTTAGAAGAACCAAGGAGTATTAATTGGAATTTTTTGCACCACTGGCAACCACTGATGGTTGGATTACCCTCGTAACACTACTTTTCTTAGAACTGGTCTTAGGTATCGACAATTTAGTGTTCATTGCGATCACAACTAACAGACTTCCCGAAAACAAGCAGACTCTTGGTAGGCGTATAGGTTTAATGGGTGCGCTTATCATGCGTATTATACTGTTATGCTTTGCTGCGTGGATCGTTAGTTTACAGGGAACGATTTTTACCATACCGTTTGATGTTCCGCTTATTGATCAAGATATATCTCCACGCGATCTGGTGCTTTTGGTTGGTGGCGGATACCTTATCTATAAAGGCATTATTGAGGTCAAGGAGAAAGTGGCTTACGATGAGATCAGAACCCAAAATGATCCCAAAGAGATGGGTAACGCTAAGCGCATAGGTATGGTTCAGGCTGTAGCTACTATCATGGTCATGGATATCGTGTTTTCGCTTGACTCAGTAATTACAGCAGTTGGTCTAAGTGGTCAGCTGGTGATTATGATTCCGGCTGTGATGATCGCTGTTTTTGTGATGATTGTTTTTGCAGACCCAATCGCAAACTTTATCAACAAGAATCCGGAAATGAAGATTCTGGCATTGGTATTTATCATAGCCGTTGGTATCAAGCTTATTGCTGAGTCCTTGGGCATTCATATTGCAGCCGAGGGCAGTGGAGCAGATGTTTTGGATATGATGCTTTATACCGCCATGATATTCTCGCTGATTATTACCGCTATNNAACCGTCTCAGGAAGGTGCATATCGAGGCAGGACTATTCATAGATCCGGAGCAGGCACATCGTCAACGTTTTGAGATCGTGTTTATCGATGAAGAAGACGAAAAAGCAAAACAAGAGGCTGAGGCAAATAAACAAGAAAAGTAACAACACTTATACTTGATAGATTAAGCAAAGGCGACTGGGTTTTACGCAGTCGCCTTTTTAGCCTAATTGATCAGATGAAGTCGGTCATACTCTTTCTTGGTAACCACAAGTCTTGCTGCACCAGGTAATATGCGAGCTGTAAACGGCGTTTGGTACGGTTGTGCTTCACCGTCATATTGCAACTTGAGCGGAGGATCCGATTCTATGCGAACGCTTTTTGTCATGTAGATGCCAATAGCTTCTGTTCTGGAAGCAAAGCGTCCGGTTCGATCCAAAAATGCGGCAATTACAGCCGGGAGCATCTCAAAAGCAGAACGTTGTTTTAATACCACTATTTCGAGCAAACCGTCATGAGCATTGTTGGCGTGTGTGATAGAGATGTCAGGATGTATCTTGGAGAAGTTCATTGCCATGGCGGCAATCGCATCAACCTTAACCACTTCGTTATCAAGGTGGATAGTAAATGTGGCAACTACCGGATTTGGGGTACCGAGAGCGGTAAAAAGATAAGCGCTGGATCCAAAGGTCTTTTTAAGCTGCTTTGAGTTCTCCATTATCGTGGCATCAAAACCGGCTCCACCGCTGATCATGAAGCCCTTACTTACCTCACCTTTAGGTGTGTCGTAGGTGATTTCTCCCAAATCAATGTCAACCGTAAACCCGGCTCTTGCCATTTCTACAAGCGCATGAGGCTCATCCGGTTGGTCAAGATTAACAGCTAAGAGATTGCTGGTTCCGGCCGGAAAAGGCAGTATTGGAATACCGCTGGAGCGCAGGAAATAGCAAACTGTAGCAATGGTTCCGTCACCGCCCGATGCTACAACCAGGTCAAAAGATGAAGCATCCGACAATAAGTCTTCAATTGGCGTGGTGCCATCTGTGCTGCGTACGATAAGCTCATCACCATCGCGCAGCAACTTTCGCATGAAATCAAAGATCGAGCCGTCTTGCAGACCCGATTCCAAGTTATTGATAACAAGCACTTTCATAGATAGCCCAGATTCCTTTGTGTATAACTCCAAACTTGCTGAAGAGAGATACTTAGTCGATCAATTTGCATAACATACACTACTTATACAACAGTAATACTGCATCATAATTATTTTATGAGTATTGTTCGACTAAAGATAGTGATACCATGAAATTGTACGGTAGAGAGCAAAAAAATGGAGAAACAATTTGTACATCAATTCACAGGAGGAACTGGACAACTTTATAAACAAGTGTTCCAATGCCACGTTCTTGACCATAGACACGGAGTTCCTGCGTGAAAAGACCTATTATCCCAAGCTTTGTCTTATTCAAATTGCCACAGAGGATCAAGAGGTAATAATAGATCCGTTGGCTAATCTTGACATCAAAGCTTTAACACCGCTGTTTACTGATCCCAAAATCACAAAAGTATTTCATGCCGGCGACCAAGATCGAGCAATTTTATACAACGCATTAGGCGCCATTGTTCGTCCGATATTTGACACACAGCGCGCTGTGATGCTGCTGGGTTTGCCTCAACAACTTAGTCTAAGCGGTATTGTTAAACATTTTTGTGGCGTTAACCTAAAAAAAGGGGAGTCTTTTTCTGACTGGTCTCAGCGACCGCTCACAGAAAAGCAGCTTATTTATGCCATGGATGACGTTCATTATCTTCCACAAATATACTCAAGGATTATGGATGAATTATCCAATGCCGGGCGATTAAGCTGGCTTAAAGAAGACCTTAGAGATATGGAAGAAAACGAGAGCTACACGCTTGATGTTTATGATACGTGGAAGCGTCTTAAAGGAGCAAATGGTCTCAGGGGAAAACAACTGGCTGTTGTCAGACAGGTTTGCGCATGGCGGGAGCTGACCGCTCAGAAATTAGATATCCCACGCAAGTGGATACTCTCCGACGAGTTTTTGTCTGAGATATCCAAGAAGATGCCGGGTTCAGTCAGTGAATTATACGAGATACGTGGCGTAAAGGAACGCGTCAATACGAGGCTTGCTCAAGAAATCGTAGCTGCAATTGATAGAGGCAAGAAAACTCCGGAATCCGAGTGGCCGCAGCGTGACCAGCAGGTGACCAATACGACAGGAATATCTTCAATCATAGATATGCTCTCGGCGCTTTTGCACCACAGGTCGCAAGAGTTACAAGTTGCTTCAATGTTTTTGACCAATCACGATGAGCTTGTACGTTTGGCCGCCGGTCAACGCAGTGGACTTGGAATACTCAAGGGTTGGCGAAGAGAACTTTTAGGGGAAGAGCTATTGATGCTTTTGGAGGGAAAAGTAACATTATCGGTTGAGGGGCGCGAGCTTAAAGTTACACGCACTTCACAAAACCAAGAATAGCCCCAATAAAACTCTCTATTCTAATATGATACTTAGAACAAATTTAAAGGATTTATCAGCTCTACGTCTATGCAGTTGTAGAGGAATAGGTTAGGAGATATTGTGCCCGGTATTAACCCAATGTGGCTTCTGTTGATTATTGTGTCGTTAGGTCTTGGATTTGGAACTCAACTATACATTAAGCATAAATATAAAAAGTGGAGCAAAGTGCGTATTTCTACAGGACTTACCGGAGCGCAGGCTGCTCGCAGAATGCTTGATGAAAACGGTCTTGCAAACGTACCAATCCAGATGGTAGACGGAGAGTTAAGCGACCATTATGATCCCAGGTCAAATGTCGTATCACTTTCAAGGGATGTTTATCAAGGTGCCAGTGTATCTGCAACAGCTATTGCTTGCCATGAGTGCGGTCATGCGATCCAGCATGCCAGGAGCTTTGTGCCGGCAAAACTTCGTGGTTTGTTGGTGCCACCAATTAATGTTGCCAGTAATCTTTGGATGTTCGTTTTGCTCGCCGGCATTCTTCTTACCATAGTCGAGCTAGTTTGGGCGGCTATCGCATTGTATGCAGTAGTGATCATATTCCAGCTGGTAACTCTACCGGTGGAATTTGACGCATCCAGACGTGCGATGGCATACGTTAATAGCCAAGCAATTGTACCGGACGAAGAGACCGGTGGCGCTCGCAGTGTACTTACGGCAGCTGCGCTTACATATGTTGCTGCAGCGCTTGTGTCTTTGCTGCAGCTTATCTACCTGCTTGGAATTGCGCGCAGAGATTAAAGCCAGATGGCAGAAGCTTTAAGCGTATCTCAGGCGCTAAACTTAGCAAAAGCAAGTCTGAATAAAGTCTCAGCTACTATCGTTGGAGAGGTATCCGAGCTTTCTGATAAACCCGGATATAAGGCAGTTTACTTTACACTGACCGATGAAAGCTCGGCACTTTCTTGTTTGATGTGGAGAAACAGCTTTTCTGCTGCCGGAGTAGATATAAAACAAGGCAAACTTGTTGAGGTCTCTGGCATATTTACCGTATATGCAGCAAAAGGTCGCATGAACTTTGATGTCAAGACCATCAAGGCTGCCGGTGAGGGAGATCTTAGACTCAAGGTTGCAAAATTGGCAAAAAAGCTGGAGGCAGAAGGTCTTATGGAGGCCTCGCGCAAAAAACCGCTGCCGGCTTTTCCCGCTGCAATTGCCGTCGTTACCTCTCCGCGAGGTAAGGCGATACACGATGTTTTAAGAACACTAAGGCGCAGGTTTCCTTATGCAGAGGCTTTGGTATGTGGTGTTTTGGTGGAGGGAGCAGGTGCGGCAGCTTCCATCATCCAGGGATTGCAGGCAGCTCAACAATCAAAGGCCGAGTTGATTCTTTTGGTTCGTGGTGGTGGCTCATATGAAGACCTGATGCCCTTTAACGATGAAAAACTGGCAAGAGCGATAGCAGCCTCCAGTCTACCTGTAGTCACAGGAATCGGGCATGAGCCGGATAACAGTATCGCAGATATGGTGGCGGACATAAGGGCATCTACGCCAACTGCAGCAGCAGAGCGCGTTGTGCCAAACTCTCAGGAGCTGGCAAGCGCACTGGATCGCCTACAGGCTTCGATGACGCACCTACTCACCAATAAACTGGATCAGGCAAGGGCAAAGTACGAACGCTTGCTTGAGAGACCGGTATTTACAAACAGTGCACATTTTTTTGCAGCCTACGATATTTTGCTGGAAGGTGCTTCGCTTAGGCTTACTCAAGCTATTCCGCATAGGTTGGCAGCAGATGAAGCATTCATAAAATCAACCGGATCAAAACTGTCAGGTTTGGCAAGTAGGCTTATCTTGCCATATCAAAACTCCATAGCGCTAAACGCTGCTCAACTTGAGAGTCTGTCGCCGCTTAAAGTGTTGTCGCGTGGGTACTCAATAGTATTTGATGAAAAAGATCACGTAATTGATTCGGTCGATAAGGTAGACTTAGACCAACGGATTAGTATTCGCTTTGCGGATGGTATTATCAGCGGCAATGTTGCCGATAAACAACATGCGCAGCTAAAGAAGGCAGGTGACAAAGATTAATATGGTCGATGAGACATTGGGTATCGTTGACGACACAAGCATCAACAACATGACATTCAAACAAGCCTCAGAGGAGCTTGAATTGATAGTTCGTTCACTTGAGGGAAATCAACTGGAACTTGAAGAGAGTCTAAAGCTTTATGAAAAGGGAGTTTCTTTGCTCAAGATATTGCAGGGTAAGTTAAGCGAGGCTCAACAAAAGGTCACCGTTTTATTGGGTGAGATCGAACCGGAATCTGATGATAGTGTCGATACACACTTAAGCTAATCAACTAAAAAATGAAGAATGGAGGAGCATATGTCAGACTGTTTGTTTTGTAAGATCGCTTCGCACGAGATAGATGCGACAATTGTTTATGAAGACGATTATGTCATGGCCTTTGAAGACATTAATCCGCAATTACCTGTACATACGCTAATTATCCCCAAGCAGCATTATGCTCATGTTGGTGATGATGTTCCTGAGGAGATTTTGGGAAAAGTCTTTGCTGCCGTTGCAAAGGTCGCCAAGATAAAAGGGGTAGAAGAGAGCGGCTATCGCATCGTGGCAAATACCGGCGAGGACGGAAGACAGACCGTACACCATTTGCACGTGCACGTTCTTGGTGGAGCAAGGATGCCTATTCGCATGGGACCGGCTGATTAAGGGATAATTTTACACAGCGGTTTTTAGCTCCGCTACTCAAGTACATAAAACGAAGGCAATAATTAATAATGAGAGAGGTGTTTATGTTTGTATTGGTAATCAATGCTGGTTCATCTTCATTAAAGTATCAGCTATTTAGAAAAGAATCCGAAGAAGTAATGGCAAAAGGTCTTTGTGAGAAGATAGGTAACGCTGACTCATTTCATAAGTATGAGATCAAAGATAGCGAAAGTGAAGTCACCGTGTTGCTAAAAAATCATCACGATGCCATCCAGGTGGTTTTGGATACTTTGCTGGATAAAGAAAATGGCGTTGTAGGAAGCTTAGATGAGATAGTAGCCATTGGTCATAGAGTTGTTCATGGCGGCGAATATTTTAGTCAGTCGGTAGTTATTGATGACGAGGTGGTAGCCCGCATTGAAGAATGCGTACCTCTAGCTCCGCTGCACAATCCACCATCGCTTGTAGGGATTAAGGCTTGCTTTGATTTGATGCCGGGCACTATGCAGGTAGCCGTATTTGACACAGCATTTCATCAGACGATACCGCCAAAATCCTACATGTATCCACTGCCTTATGAAATGTATGAACAGCACCGTATCCGCAAGTACGGCTTTCACGGTACCTCGCATCGTTACGTTGCAGCTCGCACTGGTGAGTTTTTAAATACTCCTATACAGCAGCTTAAGATCGTGTCTTGCCATTTGGGCAATGGTTGTTCGCTCACTGCCGTTGATGGCGGAAATTCTGTCGATAATTCAATGGGCTTTACTCCATTGGACGGTTTGATGATGGGTACACGTTGTGGGTCTGTAGATCCAAGTATTGTTGTATATATGATCGAGAAACTCGGCATGGCTCCAGCAGAAGCTGAAAACACCATGAATCGCAAGTCAGGTCTTTTGGGCGTGACAGGACTTACCAACGATCTTCGTGATGTACGTGCGGCTGCCGAAGACGGCAATGAGCGTGCGATACTTGCATATGAAATGTATTCAAACTCGGTGAAGAAATTTATTGGGCAATACGCATTTGAAATGGGCGGACTAGACGCGATTGTATTTTGCGGCGGAGTTGGCGAAAACGATGTTCGTATGCGCAAGATGATCTTGGATGGACTCGAAGATCTGGGGATCGTATTAGATGATGAGAAGAATCAGAAGTTTGGCGGCGAGCGTGAAATCAACGCCGATGACTCAAAAATATCTCTACTGGTAATCCCAACAAATGAAGAGTTGATGATTGTTAGAGATGTTGTAAGTTTGTACGATAGGGTGTAATTGTGGTATAAACATATAGTCTTTTGTGTGAAGTATATGCAAAAGACTATATGTTTAAAGCTAGGAAAGCTATCACAATGAAAAGGGGAGTCGCTATGAAAACTCACAGCAATGTTGATAATCGTAGGCGAAGGGAGAGCGTGAAAAGAGCAGCGATACTGTTTTTTTCACTGACGCTAATAATGTCTATGCTATCTGTGCAGGCAACTGCTAAGGTGGCAAAAGAGAGCCAAAGAAGCATCAAAGGAACGATTGAAGCTAGAAATCTGCCCGTAAATGTCGAAACTCTAGCTCAACTAATTGATGCCATAAACAATGCCGAAAATGGCAAAGAAATAGTCATCACTATAATAAAAGATATCGAGACCGGAAAAGATACTATAACCATACCCAATGAAAAAATAGTCACACTTAAGGGTACCAAAAAGATCACCTGTACAGATGCTCAAGAGACGGCTATAAGTGTTGGAGGCGAGCAGATATCATCTGCAATTATGGTTGCCGGTACTTTAAATGTAGAGATCAATGCTATTACCGCACCGGCAGATGGTAAAAGGGATCATGGGTTATATATAGGCTCGGGCGGAACTCTCAATATTAAGCGCGGAACAATCTCTAATTACAGCACACCTATTCACAACGATGGCACGCTTAATATGACCGGCGGAAAAGTTACCAATGCTTATTATTGTGGCATTGATAACGACGGAACCTTTAACTTAAGCGGAGGTTCGGTTAGTTTCGCCAACACATATGGTGTTACCAATGATGGCAGTTTTAGTATGACCGGCGGAAAAGTTGCTAACTCCGGAACCGGCGTAGGCAATTTTGCTACGTTTGTTTTGGATGGGGGNNGCGGAGGCGTATACAATGTCGGTAACTTTACAATGAACGGCGGAAAAATATCCGGCAACAAAGCGGTGTTGGATACCGAAGGTAATTGGGAGCCAACCCTAGATGATGGTTACGGCGGAGGCGTTTATAACCGCGGTAATGGTGTGTTCATCATGAACGACGGAAGTATTAGTGGAAATTCAGCCTCTAGGGGTGGTGCCATATGCAACGGAAATCCAAAGATTACCTCAGCTTCAGTTGATCCTTTAAGGAGCTCAAAGGGAACAGTAACTATTAACGGCGGCACAATATCTCGAAATAAAGCAGATTATGGCGGTGCAATTATCCATTACGGCGGTGCTTTGGATATAAACAATGTAGCGTTTACCGCCAATACGGCTACTGTTAGTGGCGGAGCTATTTATACGAGGATGTACAAAGAGCTGAAGGTTGCAGAAGAAGCAAAATTCACCAGAAATAAAGCAAAGACCAGATACCTGCTTACATCTGCCAAAACAGACATATGGAATACTTACAACCAAAACATTAAGGCCACTACTTGGACTGCGCCATTTAAAAACGGTTTCAATAACTTTGATATTTTTTATAATCAAGAGCTTTATAAATTGACCATCACATTTAACTACAACTATGTTGGTGCGCCAAAGGTAAAGACTGCAATAGCAAATTACGGCAAGGCTTTAGGTAATGCAACGCCAAAATCACCAAAGCGAGATGGTTTTATATTTAGGGGTTGGAAGACCGGACAAGACGGCAGTGGAGCCGGTCTTACGGCAAAAACCAAAATAACTACAAGTAAAACTGTTTACGCAAAATGGGTCATTGATCCGAGAGCCGTTTCTGCTCAAAACCGATCTTTGGCTGACAGCAAAAGCATGCAAGCCGAGGACTACTTTAATAAACTCATTCGGTTCGGTTTTTAGATTGCTTCCAGAAGGGGCTGTATCTAAAGCATAGTTGTAACTCAGATTGTCATTCTCGCGAAAGCGGGANNAAATCCATGATTGACAGTTACTGCTGTGCAAAAAGCTAAAGGATCTTTGTATCCTTAGACTTATGATACAGCCCCTAAATTATTAAAAGCTACCCTTGAGCCTGAACAGCAGTTATTGCGGCTACGCCGACAATATCATCAGCAGAACAACCACGCGAGAGATCGTTTACCGGTTTTGCCAGACCTTGAGTGATGGGACCAAAGGCCTCCGCTTTTGCCAAGCGCTGGGCAATTTTGTAAGCGATGTTTCCGCTATCCAAATCAGGGAAGACCAAAACATTTGCTTTGCCGGCTATATCACTACCGGGAGCCTTGGAAGCGCCAACTGACGGTACAATAGCGGTATCAAATTGGTACTCGCCGTCTATGGGAAGCTCAGGTGCCTTTTCTTTTGCCAGGGCAACAGCTTCGCGCACACGATCAATTGACTCACCCTTAGCACTACCAAGTGTGGAGTGAGATAGAAATGCTACTACCGGGTCTACTTCAAGAAGCGACTTGAATGAAGCGGCTGAGCTTAGACCTATCTCTGAAAGGTCGCCGGCGCTGGGGTATTGCACCAGACCGCTGTCGGCAAATATGAAAGCGCCGTCTGCGCCATACTCGCAATCCGGCACCACAATAACAAAAAATGCCGAAACCAAAGCAGTGTTAGGCGCTGTTTTGATAACTTGTAACGCCGCACGCAATACGTCACTTGTGGAGTTCAAAGCGCCGGCTACCATGCCGTCTGCGTCTCCCAGTCTTACCATCAATGAACCAAAGTACAACACATTGCCCGTAAGTTCAAAGGCTTGCTCGCTGGTCATGCCTTTGGCTTGCCTCAAACTAAGCAGCTCGTCAGCATAGCGTTGTCTGTCCAAACTGGTTGCAGGATCGATAATTTGTATATCGCTTAGATCAAACGCACAGCCTTCAATATCTTTTTCAGTGGCTAGTACAATCGGCTTCGCAATGCCAAGATCGCGTATTTTAACCGCTGCCTCTAATGTACGTACATCAGAACCCTCCGGCAAAACTATTGTTTTTTGATCCACCTTTGCCCGGTCGATAATTCTATCTAAGAACCAACTCATGCTTACCTCCACATCTGCTCCATCAAAAAAAGTTTTGAATATGATACGACAAACCGCTGTACTTGAGGTTCAGAAACTCCATCTACGGTACAATAGTCACCTTGAATAAGAAGTCCAATGCGCCCCTAAACACTCTTATCAAAAAACTCTTTGATAAGACCAGGCTTAAAACGTAGGAGAAAAATAATGAATATCACTGATACGGCAGCCGTACAACAGTTTGCATTCAATGCTGATAATTATGATGTGATCGTTGTTGGTGCCGGGTTTGCCGGTGCAGTTGCAGCGCGTGAACTAGCCGAGCGCGCCGGTAAAAGAGTTGCCATAATTGAAAGACGCTCTCATATCGGCGGCAATGCATACGATCATCTTGACGAGCAAGGTGTGCTTATTCATGAGTATGGTCCGCATATCTATCACACAGTCCACGAACGTGTGCACAACTATTTATCGCGTTTTACCGATTGGCGCGATTACCAACATGAGGTATTGGCATTTATCCGTGGAGAGTACATACCCGTGCCTTTCAACCTAAACTCTATCGAAGCAACTTTTGATGCAGTAAAAGCTCAAAGGATAAACGAACTTTTAGTGTCAACTTTTGGCTTGGGCACTAAAGTACCTATTATTGAGCTTCGAAAGCAAGACGAACCGCTGCTAAAAGAGCTGGCAGAATATGTTTACGAGAACGTATTTTTGCATTATACGCAAAAGCAGTGGGATCTTACTCCTGAGCAGATTGATCCGGCGGTAACCGCTAGAGTACCGGTGCTCGTAGACAGGGATAACAGATACTTCNNGTATCAGGGTATGCCAAAAGTAAGCTACTTGGAGTTGTTTGAAAACATGCTGGACTTTGAAGACATAGATGTGTTTACAAATCTTGATGCTCGCGATCTGATAACCTTCGAATCTTCGACCGATGACAGTGAAGTTTTTGTTGCATTAAATATAAACGGAAAGCGCTTTGACGGAGCCGTGATCTATACGGGAGCACTGGACGATCTCACAGACAAACGATACGGTTTATTGCCATATCGATCCCTTGACTTTGAGTACGATCGATACGATACAAAACGTATTCAGCCCTGCGGCACTGTGAACTTCACTGTCAGTGAGGACTACACCAGAACCACCGAGTACACTTGGCTTACAGGGCAAGATATTGACGTTACAACTGTAGCCAGAGAGTACTCACGTGCTTTTGTGGATCCTGACAATCAAACTCCGTATTATCCGATAATCAACGAGGAGAACCAGGCGTTTTATGATCGCTATTTAGCGCTATTCAACAATTTGGAGCAATTCTATCCGCTGGGGCGTTTAGCAGAGTATCGTTATTACAATATGGA
>DBCW01000014.1:14665-14857 GCA_002293265.1 Eggerthellales bacterium UBA948 | reverse complement strand
TGGTGGTTCCCGGAAAAAGAAGCAGCCGCTCCATCTTTGTATGGGTTATGGGAGTCAAACATTAACTGTCTTACAGTTCAGGGTGATTTTGGTCCTTCAGGATATGGATCTTCATATAAAACTCAGCTATGCAAAGTTTATAAGGCTGACAGGTAGTGGCAATTTACAGAAAGGTGGATATATGTCTAAAAA
>DBCW01000014.1:0-14640 GCA_002293265.1 Eggerthellales bacterium UBA948 | reverse complement strand
AAAAAGCATTTCCTGAAGGTCAATGGGGCATAAAGCTGGCTGAGATCGGTCCGTGGCAAAAGCTTGATGGAAGCTGGGAGTGGAGCTATATTCCGATGCCAACAGAACAATGCGACTTGTGTTTTGAAAGAATCGAAAACGGAAAAGTTCCGGCTTGCGTGCATCACTGTCAAGCTCTGGTCATGGAGTATGGATCGGTCGAGGAGCTTGCCAAAAAGATCGATAAATCACACATGGTAATATTNNCTTAAAAGTTTTCACTGGATCGCCGGTTTCTCAAAACCGGCGATCCAAATTTTAATCCATATCTTTGTTTACCACCTTGTGATGAACGTCGGGAATATACACACTCTCATCATCATGAACAATTTCGTTTTTAGAGATCTTTTCGATCGTATCGATAAAAACATCTAAAGACTTCTTTTGATAGTCTTCTTTTATAACAATATAAGAAGTAATCCGTGCCCTATGATCATTCATGGGAATATATGTCATATCACTTTGCATTTGCAGCAACTGCGATCTGGCAACAGTGGGTGTTACCAGAAAAATCGCACTTTTATCGTGCGTGTTCATGAAAAACTCGTTGAGCGTCTCAACAGAATAACTCTTTAGATTAGGGCTTATATTGATGGAATGAAACATATCCAACACAGCAAAACGAATCGGATCAAAACTTCTCGCAGCAGTCATTATTATTGTATGATCTGTCAGATCTTCAAGTGTGATGTTTTCTTTTTTAATCAAGGGATGTTTGTTGTGTAACCAGATAACAAATGGTTCTTCAAGGATAGGAATAAAGATTAAACCTTTTTTATTGTTTTTCTTTTCAACCCAATCTTTGTTGTTGCAATCCACTGTCAAGGCTATGTCAAGTCTGTCGTTCATGAGTGATTCTACTGATTTTTTTCCTCGCTCAGTTGCTAGTTTGACTGTAATGTATGGATTTTCGGCTTTAAAATGCATAATTGCTTTGTAGAGAATCTCGCTCATAGCATCAATAATATATGGTTCTTGAATTGTCAATTCTTCTATAGTTTTCGCGGCTATTTCACGGCATCTTTGTAAAGAGTCTTTATATTTATGGTGTATCTGTATCGAGTCCTCTAAAAAAGCGGTACCGGCTGCAGTCAGTTGAAGTGTTTTACCACGTTTTAAAAGCTCAACTCCGAGTTCGTTTTCAAGATCAGAGATGTGTTTGCTTAAGTTAGGTTGCGAAATGTGGAGATTAAGTGCCGCAGAGCTGAAGTTCAAATAATGTGCTACTACCATATACTCATATAAGACTTCGATTCGCATACTACCCCAATCCTATGTTTAATTATTAACAGAGAAAAGACCTTAATGATAGGACAGATAAAAAATATGAAGCAACGCATGAATAGTAGAAAAACTATTGATTAAAAGTGCAATAAATAGACAAGCAGATCTAAATCCGGCAATTAGCTGCTCAAAACATTGTCCAATCAAATTCTATCACTCTATTAGTTTTATATTGTCTAAAACTATCTACAAATAATAACTATAACAAAAGAGAATACGTGCAATAAGGAACAACTGTACATTTTAAATAACTTAGCAATGTCGCCCATACATATCTGACTTTTTATTATGCAGTCACTCTTAAGTATATTTCGCTGAGTAAATAACTTGGAGCCAAAAAGGAAGGAGTAATGTATGAGAAAAGGTATGAATCCTGATCTCTACCGGGAAGAGTGGCAGTGGCAAGAAGGTGATACGACTGTCACTCGAAGCTGTCAATGGTCCGGCCCCGGTTGTCATCAAGGCTGTAATGTGTTGTTTTATACAAAAGATGACAAACTGGTAAAGATCGAAGGCGATCCTCGTTCTCCCGTAAACGATGGTCGTCTTTGCATGCGATGTCTGGCAATGGTCGAAGCAGTTAATCACCCGGATCGCATATTGCACCCACTTAGGCGTGTGGGAGAACGTGGTGAGAATAAATGGGAACAGATCAGCATGGATGAAGCTTATGCGATCATTACCCAAAAAGCCAAAGAGATAACCGAAGAATTCGGACCAAAATCAATATGTACTGGCATAGGCACGGGAAGAAATGCTACTTGGCAAACTTCATCACTTGCTTTTGCAGGCTTTAAAACTCCAAATGATACTTGCGGAATGCTTTCGGGAGATTGCTGCTATACTCCACGCTTACAAGCTATGAACGCTATTTTTGGTTCTGACTTTATAGCAGACTGCGGNNGTCAGTTAACGCCGGAGCGTTTTGACGATCCGGAATATCGTAGACCTGACGTGATTATTAACTGGGCTTGCAATCCGGTCATTTCTAATGCCGATGGATTCTTTGGTCATTGGGTGGTTGATTGTATGCAGCACGGATCAAAACTATTTGTAGTTGATACTCGCGTTACATGGATGGCAGCTCACGCCGATATTTTTCTGCAGCCTCGTCCCGGAACAGACGCAGCAGTTGCCCTGGGAATTGTAAATATTATGCTCCAAGAGAAACTTTACAACGAGGATTTTTGCGACAAATGGGTATACGGTATGGAAGCGCTTGCTGAGCGCGCCGCTTTATATACACCGGAAGTTGTTGAAAAGATATCATGGGTACCGGCAGAAAAGATTATAGAGGCTGCCAGATATTTGGGTAGCTGCGGTGTGACCACTCTGCAATGGGGTCTTCCGATCGATCAGACCAAATGGGCGGTTGGTGCCTCACTTGCAGTCGCAGCTGTACAGGTATTGACCGGTAATATCGATGTTCCCGGTGGCTTTGTAAATGTTAAGTACGGTCACGTTCAATCTGATATTCGTGAAAATATCTGCAAGGGTATGGGTAAAGAAATCCGCGCCGGACGTTTAGGCGACGGAAAATATGCTCTTCGCACAGTTGGCTTTGGCCCTCATTCGATGGCTGATGATATTTTACTTGCCCTAGAGACTGACGAGCCATATCCACTAAAAATGCTCTATATCTGCTCTACAAATACCTTTATAAACATGGGTGGAGAATCAAAACGCATTTATGAGGCTTATAAACGAGTACCTTTTATCGTTGTTTGCGATCTATTTATGACACCAACAGCAGCCGGCTGCGCAGACATTATTTTGCCGATTGCTATGGGTTGTGAACGTTGGGGTATACGTGCTTGGTTTACGCCTCTTCGCGCGATCAACAAGATTCTGCAAACAGGTGAAGCAAAAGGCGACGAAGAGATCATGCTTGATCTTGGCAGGATCCTGAACCCGGATATGTTTTTCTGGGATACAGTTCCTGAGATGAATGAATATGTAATGAAGAACCTATCTTCTATGCCGTTTGATATCACTTGGGATGAGCTGCAGGAGAAAACTCTTGTGTATCCTAAGTTCCAGTATCGTAAATTTGAAACCGGTGACATGCGCTTTGACAAGCAACCCGGATTTAACACCACTACCGGACGTATCGAGCTTTATTGCACAATGTACGACAGTGCCGGTATTGATCCTCTTCCACACTTTAAAGAGCCCACGGCAAGTCCGATATCTTCTCCGGAAGAAGCAAAAGAATATCCATTTGTGCTTACCACAGGACGTCGCTCATGGGAGTTCTTCCATTCAGAGCATCGTCAACTAAAATCCATGCGCGAGTTCCATCCCTGGCCGCTATGTGAGATGCATCCGGATGACGCAGCTTTGTTAGGCATACAAGATGGGGATTGGGTTTATCTGGAAAACATGTTCGGCAAGATTATGCAGAAGGTTGAAGTTACTACCAGCCAGCTTAAAGGCACTGTTATGGCTGAACATGGATGGTGGTTCCCCGAGCGTTCCGGAAAAGTTGAAGATGGGCTGTTTGGCGCATTTGACTCAAACATTAACTGCCTGACAGTTATGAATGATATAGCCACATCAGGTTATGGATCATCCTATAAGACACAGCTATGCAAAGTTTACAAAGTGACTGATGGCAAAGAACCCAAGACAGAACTACCTATTGGTGTTGGGCGAAACCGCTTTGAAGTCGTGAATGCGAAGTAGGAAGGTACCTGATATGTCATTGAATGGTTTATTAATTAACTATAACTATTGCACCGGCTGTCACTCCTGCGAAATGGCTTGCAAAGTCGAGCATGGTTACAAAGAAGGCGAGTGGGGGATCAAGCTTACTCAAAATGGTCCAAGCGAGCTGGAAGACGGGAAATGGGAGTTAGACTACATTCCTGTTCCCACCAGAAGATGCGATCTTTGTGCTGATCGTGTCAAAGAAGGAAGACTTCCTACTTGCGTACACCATTGTCAGGGTCTTTGCATGGAGTATGGCTCGGTTGAAGAACTGGCAAAAAAGATAACGTCGCCACGCATGGTTCTCTATACACCAAGCAACTGATGACCGAATCGAGTAGGAGGTAAGGATATGGACAAAGAACTAGTACTAGAAAAGTACGGTGAGCTAATAAACGATTGGTTTTGCGTTGAAGCTTATATAAGCAAGGGTGAGCTTTTTTATCGATATGATGCGGCTGAACCGGTAACGGAGCCAGGACAAATTAGCTTCAACAAAATCACAGATGCTACTAGTGAGCCTGTGAAAGTCTCGATCGTTGAGTTTCACGAAGCCCAAAAAGGAGACAAGCTTAAATAGTTTGAGCTAAAAATGAAAGATTGAGTACGAGAAAGGATAATGATGGACAATCAAGCAGCAAAACCAAAACAAGGTTTTTCTAGGTACGGTATACAATATGGTGTTCTTCTTGCCGTAACAGCATTTGGAATGATCAACACCGTCCAGGCTTCATACTGGCAGTACTTTATGACAAACGTTGCTCTAATAAGTACCGCCACAGTAGCCATCATCATGCTCGTTGGTACAATCGGCGATCTTATTGCTGTACCTATTGCAGGTATTATGATGGAAAAGATTCGCCTGCCTTGGGGAAAATACACTTCTTGGCTTTTGGTGGGACCTGTCATTTTGACAGTGATGTTTCTGTTTATGTTTATGGTGTTTCCTGTAGGAGAAGCAGTTGCTGCAGTGATATTGGCATCGGCATACTGTTTGGCCTGTATAGGTCTAAACTCTATGGTGGCGTCTCAAAATATGGCTGTTAATCTTGGTTCAACAAATCCAAAGGAACGCGCTATTCTCGCAACAAAAAAGGGTCAAGGATCGGCGTTAGCAGGCCTTGTTTTTGGCGTTATCGGTCTTCCGATCATTTTGTTCTTTAATGGAGAAGCCGGTCAAGATGGACCATTTGGATACATCGTATTGATTATTGTGCTCGGAGTAATTTTGTTTGGCGCATGTTTCTTCTTGTTTTATCATCTGCGCAATAAACTTGCTTGGGATGCTGAGCAAGGTATTGACAAAGAAGCTCAGATGTCTGAATCTGCGGCTAAAAAACTGGCAGATCGTGCAACGGCCGAAAAACCAAGTGTATTTGAAATGATAAAGATGGTATTCACAAATGGTCCATTGGTTGCAATTATACTTGGCGACGGTCTGCGCTACATTGGTCGCGCCACCATGATGGGTATGCTCGTTTATTACTTCAGGTATGTTATCGAAGAGCCATCGGGGACGGCACTTTTCCTCGGAATGTCCGGAGCTGTAGCACTTGGAGGAGCAATTCTTACAGAGTTCCTAGTTCACAAGTTTGCTAAACGCACGATCTACCTTGTAGGTTTTGGCATCATGCTCGCAAGTTACATAGTCATGTACTTCATTGGCAACACCACAATGACCTTTACGGTCATCGGTGCGATCTGGTACATCGGTCTGGCATTTGTTAACTCTACACAAGTAGGGCTTTATGCTGATGCGGTTGACTACGGAGTGCTCAAAGCAAAGAAAGATTGCCGTGCGTGGTTGATGTCAATTGCCGGATACCCACCAAAAATGGGCAACTTCGGACGCGCTGTTATCGTTGGTTTCGGTCTCGTTATTATCGGCTTTTCGGCAACTGCTGAAGTCACTCCGGCTATTATCGAGGGCTTCCGTGTTTTGATGTGCCTACTTCCGGCCGGAATCTTTCTTATTGGATTCTTGCTTTTGCTATTTGGCTACAAGCTAAACGATGCAAAGATGAAAGAAGTGCAGGCTGGTCTGGAAGAAGCTGGACTTGCAAACAAGTAATCTAGCAGCTATTTACTTGGATTTTAGATAAAACACCAGTGCCAAAGTGTAGTTAATACTTCAAGGGAGGTTCAATGCCTTGAAACAAGTCTCATTTCAAGCAGGATCTCCCTTGTTTCCTAAAAGTGTAAAGGGGAATTAAATGAATCGCGACGAAGCATTAAGCAAATACAAAGATCTTCTGGCTGCTGATTCAACAGTAACAGCTTATTTATTAGATGGCGAACTTTATTATCGTTACGAATGGCTTAACGAAGTTGAGATGGCAGCTGAAATTGTTTACTACAAATTAAACGGAAACGAAGAAGAAGAAGAAGGTTCTAAAGGTGAGATTGTACCTTTAGGAAAATTCTATAAAGCAGAAAAAAATGGTGATCAACTTAAATAGAAGTTATCGAACTTCTTGACATGGTAACAAGAAACTGAAAGGAAATGATTTAAATGTGTTTTAGACCGGCAGATGCTCAGGCTGCAAGTAAAACTTGCCCGGAATGTGGCGCTGACAATGGATATTTTGATACCGAGTGCTCAAAGTGTGGTGCAAAGCTTGAATCCAGAGGACCGGCTCCATCGGCTGGAGCACCGGGTGCTCCAAAAATGCCCGGCGCGCCGGGANNCGGGTGCACCAGCTGCTCCCGGAGCTCCAAAACCCCCGGGCGCTAATAGTTAGAAAGAATATCAACTTTTGTCCGCATAATGATTTCTTTGCAAAGAGGTTAAAGCATGAGTTCTTTTGATTTCAAACAGTTGACCTGTGATCTAAAAGATGATGGGCAAAGAGTTGAAGTGACGGTTATCGTTTCGCGAAATGATGTTGATATCGTCATGAACGAGTTTTATGAGTTGATGGCAAAAGTAAACAAGATAAAGTATGAAAATATTGAAGATGCAAAAAACAAACTGAATAGCAGTATTGGCGAAGATTCTTTAGTCATGGCGACTAGAGACTATTTGACAAATCGCTTTACTACAGCAGTCTTAAATCAGCTGGACTACGACACCGTTCTGACACCAGGAGTCCATGTTGAGGAGTACCCTCAACATGGATGCGACTTTGCTTTTGTGGCAAATCTTGTACTTAGACCTGAATTGTCATTATCAAGCACTGAACCGATCGATATTAAAAGACCAAAAGTGTACGTTGAGGAAAGCGATATTGATGGACAGCTAGCATATACTTCCTTGCAATTTACCACGTTTAAGACGATAGAACGTTCAGTCTTACAAGAAGGGGATTTTGCTCTGGTTGATATTGACATAGTAAAAAACGGTAAAGTTGAAAAAGATCTTTCCGGCATCAAGCGTCTTATTGAAGTAAAAAGCGGTCTACTTCCCACAGCCTTGATTGCGGGAATGGTCGGTATGAATTGCGGTGATATTAAAAAAGTCGAGTTCAAAATAAAGTCAGATGAACCTTTCTTAGTAGATGGTCGGACAAAACAAGTCAAAGACAATACAGATGATAAAGTGCTATTTACTGATGTAAATAGCACTTCCGGCAAGAGTGGGAAAGAAGTAGACGATTATTACTCAGCTGATGTCAGACTATGGGAGATCCAAGAAAAAGTCATCCCGATCATAAATGATGATTGGATAAAGAAAAATCTCCCTCAATTTGAAGATTTACACGGCTTTAGAAACTATATTCGCAATGATTTGGAGGCNNAGAACAGCAAGAATTGGTATACCAAGTTCGCTCCGGTCTCGAAAAACGTTTGGTTGGCTCGATACCTGATGTAATGTATGAAGAGGCTAAAGAGTCACTTATGCTTTCGGTACTTGAGCAGATCGAGTCTCGAGGTATTATCTTAGAGAAGTATTGTGAAGATCATGGCCTTGAAAACGATGCTTTCAACATGAATATGTTTATGCAGGCTGCTGAATTCCTACGCCAAAATTTAGCTTTAGATGTTTTAGCCAAGGAGAAAGGTTTTGTGGAGACCAAACAAGATATTGATCTTGCACGAAAATCCATATCTTCGGCGATTTCAACTCTGACTGATGAAGAGTTTATTGAGCGTGGATTATATAAATCTTTGGCTGAACAAATAAGAAGAGACAAAGCAATGAAGTGGCTCTTAAATAATGTTCGATTTATTAACGAATAATTAAGAATTCTGTTTATGTAACTCTTCAAGCCTAACAAAGGGGTCTCTATGCGTGAATATGAAGGTTTTGGGGGAAATATCTTGTTTTTGGATTCAAAAAAAGTTATTGCACGCACTCAATATATTGAAGAAGAATGTCTTATGACAGACATTCATAATTCATCTTTTACAGCACCTAACTTTACCAAAAATGGCTGTTTATCTATTACTACTGAGAATAATGTAATTCCGATTTACTTTTTACCAAAACACTCCAGTGCCATGGCTGAGGCTTTTGGAATCATTGCTGCGCTTGCTAAAGAAAAAAACCATGATTACAAGCTTCAGCTAGGTGCCCAAGGTAAAAGGCTGGGAAATGCTAAATGCATAATGGACGGGCACCCGATATTACGGGCAAAAGGTCGAATGTTGCTTTATATTGTGCAAAATGCGCTCAGATGTGAGTACCGATTTGTAGATCAAGGTTGCACGGTGCCGTTTAACACAATTGAACAGATTGTGGTTCATCCNNCGAGCACAGGAGAACAAAGGAAGCTATTGAGTGCATCAAATTCAAAAGTCACTAAAATCCCGGATACCATTATCAAATTGATCAAATCGCAAACAAAAACAGGAAAACCGAGTGGTTTTTTCTCCAAACAAAAACATGAATATCTGACGATTGCGTTTGTCCGCGAGGGAGAGGCACAGACAATTGCTTTTGAAGGCAAGGAATGTGTGGCAATAGGAGAAAAACTTGCCGAGGCAATCGNNTACAAAATTATAGAAGTGGATATTAATGCTATGGACATTCAACAAAAGAAAGAGAAGTGGCGATTTAGGCAATTTTCTCTGGTGATGATACTTTCTTGCGGCACTTGGTCTATGATGAATGCTTTTCAGGCTTCGTACTGGCAATTCTTTATGACTGATGTTTGTCTTATGAGCGCCGCAATAGCTGGCATTTGCTTGACCATTGGGTCAATATTTGAATTGTTATCGTGCTTTTTAACAGGGCCCATGTTGGAGCGAATAAGATTTCCTTGGGGTAGATATAGGTCATGGCTTTTAGTGGCACCACCATTTGTTACTGCATGTTTTTTGCTTATGTTCACAAACTTTGGTTTTGGGGAAATCGTTGCTGCATGTATTATGGTGTTTGGATATAGCATTGCAAACTTTGGTATAAATGCCGGCACAACGCTTCGAAATGTAGCCATATCTATTGGTGGGAAAACTCAAAAACAACGTGCAGTATTATCCACAAAGAAAGGGCAAGGAAGCTCAATAGGAACTTTCGTATTTGGTCTTATAGGGTTTAACTGCATAATGTTTTTTAACAATGGCGATCCTAATCAGCAATTAGGTTATCAAGCTGCAACGCTGATGTTTGGAGCACTGTTCTTCATCAGTCACATAATGCTATTCTCTTTCTTCCCTAAGCAATCTTCGGAAAAGTCAGCAAATATAGAAGGAACCCCTGCCTTATCGCTCAAACAAATGGGGCAAGCGCTCACAGTTTCTTCTTCGTATACCGCCATAATAGTGTCTGATTCGCTAAGATATATTACTAGAGCGGTAATGCTTGGAATCGTGGTTTACTATTTTCAGTATGTATTAAACGACATAGGAGCTTCCACGATATTCTTTTCGGCATCCGGCATAATTGCAATGATCGGATCTTTTTTGGCGGAGATATTGGTTCAAAAAATATCTAAAAAAGCTTTGTATATCACAGGTTATGTCATTATGCTCGTCTGCTTATTTTTGATGTATTTGTTTGGATTAACTACAACCACTTTCATAGTTTTATCAAGCATATGGTTCTTTGGACTGAGCTTTGTCAATTCTGCGCAGATAGGAATGTATGCAGATGGAATCGACGACGCCATCTTAAAGCGAAAAGAAGACTGTCGTGTATGGCTAATGTCGCTTACAACTATCCCTCCAAGAATAGGCAATTTTGGCAGATCTTTAGTGGTTGGTATGGGTCTTGCAATTATCGGATATACTGCTCAAGTAGAGCCCACTGTAGAGGTGATCGAAGGTATCAGGATATTAGCTTTCATAGTTCCGTCAGTATTTATGATCGTTGGACTGTTTGTATTGATTAAGTGGTTTACGGTAAATGATAAAAAGCTGGTTGTTATTCGTGAGGAGTTAATAGCATTAGGGCTAATGCGAGGTCTAAATGATGATGTATTTTCCAGAAATGAAGAACAACTCAAATAAATAATATGGATCAATTTCTAACTGAAGAAAGTGAGAAAAAGTTCGTCGTTTTGATCGTAGATGCTATACAATGTTGCGATGTCTGAAACCGAAAAGAAAAAACTCACAGTAGCCTTACTTTTGGCAATGTTTCTTGCTGCCATCGAAGGCACGATCGTTACACTTGCGATCCCGACGATAGTAAAGGATCTACATGGCTTTGATCTTATCAGCCATGTATTTTCTGTCTACCTGTTAACTGCTTCTATTGCGACACCAATATACGGTAAGCTCAGCGACCTTTATGGGCGAAAAAAAATCCTTCTAACAGGGATCAGCATCTTTTTATTTGGCAGCATGCTTTGTGGTTTTTCGCAGGACATGACTCAGTTGATAGTATTTCGCGCGATCCAAGGAATTGGTGCCGGATCGATATTTACTGTTCCTATGACCATAGTAGGGGATAGCTTTCCTATGGCCGAGCGCGGCAGGATTCAAGGCCTGTTAAGCTCTGTTTGGGGTATTGCCGGCTTGCTCGGACCATTTCTGGGTGGGGTCTTAATAGACCTGTTTTCGTGGCACTGGATATTTTTTATCAACATCCCATTTGGCATTCTCACCCTGTATATAATCCAAACCAGCTTTAACGAATCCTTTATACGCCACCCCCATAAAATAGATTTTCTGGGCATTATTTTACTCACTGCATCGATGATGGCATTTCTTAGTATCTTCATGCTTAACTCCCAGCAATCCAATTACATAACCTGGCAAAATATTGCGTTTTTGGTTACATCGGTAGTTTTAATACTTCTGTTTGTTCTGGTTGAGAAACGCGTTAGCGACCCATTGGTTCCTTTGGATGTGTTAAGTCGCTCCAGCGCATTGGTAAATATTGTTTCTTTCCTCTTTACGGCTGCTCTATTTGGCGTGGACGTATACTTGCCTATTTATCTGCAAAATGTTTATGGGCTCAGCCCGTTTTTAGCCGGACTCACAATACTGCCAATGACACTTTCGTGGATATTGATTTCGTTTCCTTTAGGCAAACTAATCATCAGGTTTGGCATAAAAAGAGTAACGTTGCTTAGTCTTTTGGCGACAGTAAGCGGCTTATTCCCTATTCTTGTTTTTAGCGAACACAGCTCGATATTCTTTTTGCTGGTTGCCATTCTCTGGCTTGGCGTTGGCTTTGGTTCTGCAAACAATTCACAAACCATGTTCATACAAGATTCCGNNATGTCGTAATCGAAAACCTCAAGCTCTACGCTTATATTTTTCGCGGCGGCGTAAGCGTCGGATATGAGAAGCGTGGAGCAGCAGTTGGGCTAAACTCACTTGTTAGAAGCATCGGGCAAACAATAGGAATAAGCATATTTGGTGCTGCATTTAACTTTAGTATCATCCAAGGATTTGCAAAAAGTGGTATTGAACAATATGATCTCAGCAGTATTTATGATATTTCGTCATATGCTGATGGAGTGCAATGGAGCCAGATCGTCACCGTAATAAACGATTCAATCCATGCTATTGCTTTTATTTTGATCGGACTTATCATTACAAGTATTGTAGTTGCTATATTTTTACCACGTGCAAAAAAAGTGGA
Organism: Eggerthellales bacterium UBA948; assembly: GCA_002293265.1. Lineage (GTDB taxonomy): Bacteria > Actinomycetota > Coriobacteriia > Coriobacteriales > UBA8131 > UBA8131. The sequence continues at coordinate 2,633 of DBCW01000014.1, read as the reverse complement.
AATACCTCATAATTCTATATAATATTTTATAGTTTAAGCGCACTGCATATGTTGTAAGCCAAGTTTAGGGAGAAGATATGGATAACCTGACCTTATATTACTCACCGTTTTGTCCGTTCAGCCAAAAGGTACTTCGCTACATGGAAAACAACAACATAACTCTCGAGATGAAGGATACAAACGATCCTGAAAATCGAGGCAAGCTTGTTGAAGTGGGTGGCAAATACCAAGTACCTTGTCTTTTCATAAATGGAAAGCCCCTGTATGAAAGTGATGACATTATTGAGTATTTGGGGCAAAACGCAAAATAGCATCATGTTTAACTGAATACAATAGCTGCAATTGTCATTTTGAGCCTTGCTTGAGACTAGTTAACCTTGCAAAAAGCTAAAGGTTAACTTAAGGTTTATGTGATGTTATTTGCTTGCACGATTTCAATTTGGGAATAATTTATTGAGGTGATTTAATGACCGATTCATTTATGAAAGATTTTGACGAATCGACTCCAAGTAAACCTGCGACTGATGATACTATGCAGTCGCTTGATGCTTTTATTGAAGATAACAAGAAATCTGTAACACCGGATATATTCTCTGCGCCTGCCGGGCAAACAGCTGAGTTGCAAAATAATGATTCTGCAACACCTATTTCTCAACCGGCAAAACAGCAGTCAGCATATTCTCTTAATAGTTCCGGTCAATCAGTCAAACAAACAACTAATCCAGGATATTTTCAACATGTGCCGATCCAACATGAGGTTGCAAAAGCAGCTACAGTAAACGAATCTGCGGAAGATATAAGTGTTGAGCAGTTGCTTCAGGTACATAAACCGGTGCAAAGCGAACCTGCACAAGCTCAAAGTGCTTACACGCAAAACCAATATCAAACCAGAGCGCATGCTTTTGTCACGGCAGAGACTCCTGCAACGCGGGAACAAACATCAACTGCACCTGAAGCCACAGTAACTCACGCACACAAGCCTGCCGTATCAGAAGCTCCCACAACGCATCGCAGCGCAGTTCAACATGCTCCCATTCATCAGCAACAGGTTTCGGATTATCCGCTGCCCACCCAGCATATGTATAACCCATATTCTCAACAGGTATCGCATTCTTATCAGCCGCAAAGTGGTGCAGATCCGAGCAATTATCAACCATTAACTGCTCAGAGTTCTTATGGTCAACATGGACACAATAGCGCTTATAGCGCGCGTGAAAAGATTAGTGAACAATGGCAGGCTCCGGAACACGCTGCAACGAGTAGCTCGCAACCAAAAGAAAAGAAACAATCTAAAGTTGGACTGTTGTTGGTAGGTATAACAGGTCCTATTATCGGAGCCTTGGTTACCTGTGCAATACTTCTATTTGTTGTAGACATATTTGGCATTTCATCACTTCAACAAACCACGACACCTGTGGCTAATAGCTCCGGCACCACCTCTCCCACAAGCATAACGATCAGCCCGACAAAAGAAGATACAACGCTTGCAGAGTCTGTTGCCGCAAAGGTTTTGCCTTCTGTTGTTAACATAGACGTGTATGCTGCTGTAAGCGATCCATATGGTGGCATGTTTGGCGACAGCTTACCCAGAAACAACTCGTCAAATAGCGATGAACTACAAGAGTATGGCTTGGGATCCGGTGTAGTTATTAGCGCAGACGGTTATATTTTAACCAACTATCACGTACTTGAAAACGGACAAGAATTCCTTGTACGATTTGATCAAGATACGCAGTACAAGGCCACAATAGTTGGCTTTGATGAGTCTTCTGACCTGGCGGTTTTGAAGGTGGATGCTACCGGACTTACTCCGATCGACAAAGGTGACTCTGATGCCGTTAATGTTGGTGAATGGGTCATGGCACTAGGCAGTCCTTTTGGTCTGGAAAAATCTGTGACCACAGGAATCGTATCTGCTACTTTGCGCTCTACAACCATGGAGTCAACCAACGGCGTAAACATCTATGCGAATATGATCCAAATTGACGCTGCTATAAATCCCGGAAACTCCGGTGGTGCTCTTGTTGATTCTGAGGGTAAGCTTATTGGCATAAATACGCTAATTCGCTCAGACTCAGGAAACTCATCCGGAGTAGGGTTTGCGATTCCCAGTAAGTATGCGATGAACATTGCAGAACAGATTATGCAAGGTAAAGAAGTAGAGCATGCGTATCTTGGTGTTCAACTCAGAAACGCTAATACGTCGGCTTCAACAGGAACCAATAGTGAGGTACAAACCGGCGCATACATAGGCGTGGTTGTAGCAGGTTCACCCGCAGAGCAAGCAGGTCTAAAAGAGGGCGATATCGTAACAAAGTTTGGTGATTCGAAAGTTTACTCAGCTGCTGAGCTGATGATAGGTGTACGTGGGCATATGGTTGGCGACAAGGTAACGGTTGAATACATCCGTGACGGAAATACCAACACCACCGAGATCACGCTGGGTTCAGATAAAGATGCTAGTTAATACATCATTTGGCAGAAGATATAAGGATTTTCTTTAAAAATTTTAAAACCCCTTATTTCATAGTAAGGGGTTTTAGGGTACAATCCTTTTTCGACGTTTGGGCCCATAGCTCAACGGTGGAGCAGGGGACTCATAATCCCTTGGTTGCAGGTTCGAATCCTGCTGG